>NZ_JAXLWP010000010.1:0-230985 GCF_046328425.1 Kouleothrix sp. | reverse complement strand
CGCGGAAAAACCTCATAACTGCCGCAGACTGCAGTCTCACCGCATTCAGGCACTCAACAGCGAGCTGCGCAAGTCTCACTGTTACTGGCTCGGCGGCCCAGCCGTGACGAGCACATAATCCTCGGTCGAAAGGTACTTGCGCGCCGTCTCGACGATCTGCTCGGCGCTGATGCCGCGGATGATCGCCGGGTAGCGCGAGATATAGTCCAGGCCCAGGCCGTAGCGCTCGATCCCCAGCAGCGTGCCGGCAATGCCGTCGTTGGTCTCAAGCCCCAGCGCCAGGCTGCCGGTCAGGTAGTCGCGCGCATCGTTCAGCTCCTCGGCGGTCGGGCCGTTGGCGCAGAATTCGCCCACCTCGTGCACAATCGCCGCGGCTGCGCGCTCGACATTTGCCGGGTTGATACCAGCCAGCGCGGCCCATGGCCCCGCCCCCAGGTCGGCGTCAATGCTGCTACCGCACGAATAGGCCAGCCCCTGCCGCTCGCGCACATTATCGCCTAGCCGCCCGCCCAACCCGAGCCGCCCAAGGATCATGTTCGCGACATTCGCGGCGTAGAAATCTGGGCTGGTGCGGCTCAGGCCATGAACGCAGTAGATCAGATCGCTCTGCACCTTGCCGTTCAGCACAATGTCGCGCCGCTGCACGCCGCTGATCTGCCGCGCCGGCGGCAGCTCCTGCGTCGGCGGGCCGGCGCCCGGCTCCCACACGCCGAAGAAGCGCTCGATCGCCGCGATCACGCGCGGCGGATCGATGTCGCCCACAATCGCAATCGTCGTCGCGGCCGGGTGGTACAGCCGGTGAAACGCCGCCAGATCGTCGGATGTGATCGCCTGCACCGTCGCGATCGTACCGCTGCTTAGCCGGCTATACGGGTGCTCGGGCGCGAACAGCAGTGCGCGCGCGGCCCGCGAGGCTTGCACACGCGTTTCTTGCTCGCTCTCGCGCAGGTTCATCAGAAACTGGCTACGCAGCCGCTCGACCTCCTGCGCCGGGAAGGTCGGCCGCTGAATCATGTCGGCCAGAATCTCCAGGATCAATTCCAGATCTTCTGCCAGCGCGCGGCCGGCAAAGCTGCTGCTATGCATCCCGCCGCCCGCGTTCACGCTCGCGCCTAGCGCCTCGGTCTCGGCTACAATCTGCTGAAATGTACGCGTGTGCGTTCCACGTATCAGCGCCGCGCCAGTGAACACTGCCAGCCCATTCTGCTCCGCGCGCTCGTTCACCGCGCCAACTCGCACCTCGCCGCGCACCGTCACAATCGGCACACTCGAGTTATGCTGCAGCAGCAGCACCAGCCCGTTCGGCAGCACGTGCCGAATAGCGGTCTCGATCGTCGCGGCGCGACCATTGCTCGCTGTCATACCGTATCCTTACTCCTCACCGGTCGGTAGGAAGTGCCCAACCGTACGGTAGCGCTCGATCAGGTAGGCTTGGGCCACGCGCTGCACATCGGCGGCCTGCACCGCCGCCAGCTCGTCGAGCAGCGTATCGAGCCGGGTGTAGCGATCGAGCACTTCCCACATGCCCAACCGCAACGCCTGCTGCGTCACGCTCTCGCTCGCATACGCCATCTGCGCGCGCGATTGCTTGATCGCCTTGGTCACCTCGGCCAGCTCGACGCCGTCCTGCTGGATCTTCTCGATCTCGCCAATCAGCGCAGCCTCGATCTCCGCCGCGCTATGGCCCTCCTGCACCGTCGCGTCAAGCTCAAACAGGTATGGGTCGTGCATGGCCCGGAAGCCGCTGCCGGCATACGCCGCCAGCTGCGTCTCGATCAGCGCGCGGTAGATCCGCGCACTGCGGTGCGTTGCCGCGCCGCCGCCAAAACCCATGCCCTTCGCGCCCGAAAGCACCGCGTCGAGGATCACCAGCGGCGCGAAGTCGGGGTGCTTGCAGCTTGGCGTGTGGTAGGCGATCTGCACATACTCGGCCGGGCCGGGCCGCCGCACAACCACGCGCCGTTCACCCTGCTGCTCGGGTTCCTCGCCCCGAACCGCCGGAATGCGCGGGCCGGTCGGCAGACCGCCGAAATAATGCTCAACTTTGTGCATCAGCGCGCTGGTATCGAAATCGCCCACCAGCACCAGCACGGCATTATTCGGCATGTAGTACGTCTGATAGTGATTAAAAAGCTCGTCGCGCGTTATGGCACGCAGGTCGCTCTTCCAACCAATCACTTCTTGCCGGTACGGGTGCGCCTGAAACGCCGCCGCCATCAGCGCCTCCGAGAGCCACCACTCCGGGTCGTTCTCGTGGCCCTCGCGCTCCGATATAATCACCGTACGCTCGCTATCGACCTCGGCCGGGTCGAATAGCGAGTTAATCATGCGATCCGACTCGATCTGCAGCCCTAGCTCGATCCGGTCGGCCGGCAGCGTCTCGAAGTACGCGGTGTAATCCTGCGAGGTAAAGCCGTTGAACGAGCCACCGTTGCGCGCAATCAGCCGGTCCATCTCGCCTTTCGGGATATTCGGCGTGCCCTTGAACAGCATATGCTCGACCCAGTGCGAAATCCCGGTGGTGCCGGGGGTTTCGTTGCGCGCCCCCACCCGGTACCATACGCAGCACGTCGCCACCGGCGCCGAGTGTGCCTCGCGCGTCAGCACCAGCATGCCATTTGGTAACACATGTTCCTGTACAGCGGTCATTGGCCAACCTTTCGTCAACCACTCGAACTTATCAGCAATGCGCGCTACTCAAAGCTGCGCCTGCGCCATGCGCGGCCAGCCGGGGTCGCGCTTCAAACGCTCGCCTAGGGCGATCAAGTCGGCGCTGCGCTCCTCGATCACGCTATTCGCCAGCGCCGGGTCGTCGAGCAGGCCACCAACCAGCACCGGCACATCGACGATTGATTTGATGCCGGCGGCCAGTGGAACCTGCCAGCCGGGGAACTGTGCCACCAGTGCGCTAGGGGGCGCCTTGGCGTTGATCTCGATCAGGTTCACTCCAGCTGCGGCCAGCAATGTTGCGATCACCCGCGCCTCGCGCAGATCAAGGCCACCTGGCGCAAACTCTTCGACATTAAGGCGCGCGCCGATCACAAAGCCGGTGCCATAGCGCCGCGCCAGTGTTTCAGCGACATCGACAAGCAGCCGCAGCCTGCCAACCACATCGCCGCCATACCGATCGCTGCGCTGGTTTTGCAGCGGCGAAAGCAGCTGCTCGAACGGCCCACCGTCGGCGGCCGAAAACATGACCCCATCGGCCCCTGCCATGCGCGCGCGCTGTGCTGCGCCCACAAACGCCGCCCCGATCGCCAGCAGCTCCGCCTCGCCCGAATGCGCTAGCCACAGCGGCTGGTCGAGCATCACCAGCGCCCCAGCACCATGCGCGTGCAAATTGCGAATACACCCGGCTAAGGCGAATAGCTGCGCATCGCTGTACAGCCCCAGGTGCGCGCTCAGGCCATCGCGCGGCGGCAGCACATACGTCGCCTCGAACACAATCAGGCCGGCGCCGCCCCTCGCGCGCTGCGTGTAATACACCCCGGCCTGGCTCGAGAGGGCGCCATCTGGCAGCGCGAGCCCGCTTGGAAGCGCCTCGAGCGCCACACGGTTCAAGAGACGCAGGTTGCCAAGGCGTACCGGGCTAAACAGTGGAGCCATATCGATGTTCGAGCATAATTGGCCGCCCGCGCAGGCACGGCATGGGGCAGCCGCGGCTTCAAAATTGTGTACGTGCCGGCGCTATTATACCGTAACAGGCCATACGCAGGGGACGCAAGGCTTCATCACTTCCGCGAATGCCCTTGTGGCCGGTAGTGCTCACAAACACAAGTTACGCGGTGCGCGTTTTTGTCTTCGGCAGGGCGGTACTTTTTCGTGGATGGCGCTCAGAAGCTGTCTGAAAAGGGTGGTTTGGAGGGACTTCGCTGTCCCTCTAAATATCAACTTTTTCTGGCGGGTGGCGGCCACATTCGTGGCTGCCACCCGCCAGAAAGGAAGTGCGAGAGGCATAGCCCCTCGCACTTCCCTTTCAAACAGGTTTCAAAAGTACAATACCACACCAGATGCTGCCGCAGGCAGAACAAGCCCATATCGCAGGCGACTGCAAGTCCTGTCTCAAAGAAAAGTATTTTGCTGGCTGGCAGCCGCCCAAATTCGCTCTATATCTCATGCTGGGAAAAGGCGCAAAAAGGCACCCTAATGCCAAAAAAGCCACTGTTAAAGTTCTTTTACAGCGTGCTTGACAAGTACGGGGGAGGGTGGTATACTCCGCCACGTTGCGAGTGCGGGTGGCCACCGCCGCACGGCTCGCTTCCGTTGACAACCACGCGCTGCTCGCACTCGTCGCTGCGCCGCTGCTCTTGACAGCCCGCCGCACCTGTGCTATACTGCGCCTCGTTGGTCGCCGTCGTCTCACCGCTTCACCGCGGTAGACCCAACAATCCGGGTTCTGGGCTTCTCCCTCCCTCGCGAACCGCGCCGCTGCCTCCGCAGCGGAGACGTCGCCAGGTGGCTCGCACGCCTCCGCGTCGATGCCCCCTGGTTTTTTGTTCGCCTTCCGTCTCGCCCGCCCGGCTGCACCTTCACAACTGAATCGTGATGATGACCACATCGCGTCCAGCGTCGGCTGGTGGTCCGTCGGAGCTCGCTCCGACCCCTCCAGCCATTCTATGAAGAGTTTGATCCTGGCTCAGGACGAACGCTGGCGGCGTGCCTAATGCATGCAAGTCGCACGCAGAGGCTTCGGCTTCTGAGTGGCGCACGGCTGAGGAACACGTGGGAACCTGCCCGACCGTGGGGGATAACGCGCCGAAAGGCACGCTAATCCCGCATACGCTCGCAAGAGGAAAGCGGCAACGCGCGGTCGGAGGGGCCTGCGGCCCATCAGGTCGTTGGCGGGGTAACGGCCCACCAAGCCGATGACGGGTAGCTGGTCTGTGAGGACAGACAGCCAGACTGGGACTGAGACACGGCCCAGACCTACGCGGAGGCAGCAGCAAGGAATTTTCGGGTCATCGGGCGCAAGCCTGAACGAGCAACGCCGCGTGGAGGACGACGGCCTTCGGGTTGTAAACTCCTCTTTGCGGGGGATGACATCGACCGGCACCTGCGAATCAGGCCGGCCATCCCGCGCCAGCAGTTTCAGCGGCACGACAGGTCGCCGTCCGGACGATCAGCGCGCCGCTGCTCGGCAGCAAGGTCAGCACCGTGGGTGTGAAACCCGCTGGCCAACCGCCAGACGCCACCGCATACGGCGCCACCTCGCCCACCGGCAGAGGCCCGCAACGCCGGTGCAGCGGCAACGCGCAGGACGGCATGAATACCGGCAAAAGCACAACTGGCCAACTGATCGCCAGGAAGAAAGCGTGGGGAGCGAACCCGACGATTACCCGGTAATCACGCTGCGCACCCGCATATCCAGCATCTGGCGGGCTGATCTCAAGCGCTGGCCTGGAAGCATCGCGGTGGTGGTTCCACTGGAGAAACCGCTGGTGCTGGTCGCAAACCCAGCAGATCGACGGGGCGGCCCGCACAAGCAGCGGAGCGTGGGAGCGATCCGACGTAACGCCAGCAAACCCACCCAGGTTTGACATGGCACCGTAAGCCCGCGAAAGCAACGCCTCGAGGGTGTGCCACAGATGCTGCATGTCGTCAGTCAGCTCGTGTCGAGATGTTGGGTTAAGTCCCGCATGAGCGCAACCCCTACGGTCAGTTACTTGTGTCTGGCCGGACTGCCCTTTTCGGGAGGAAGGCGGGGATGACGTCAAGTCCGCATGGCTCTTACGCCTGGGGCGACACACACGCTACAATGCCGGTGACAGTGCGCCGCGACCGCGAGGGGCAGCAAATCGCCAACCACCGGGTCTACAGTGCAGACGGGGGCTGCAACTGCCCCATGAAGGCGGAGTTGCCAGTAACCGCGTATCAGCCATGGCGCGCGGAATACGTACCCGGGCCTTGTACACACCGCCCGTCACGCTTATGGGAGTTGTCAATGCTTGAAGTCCGTGGGCCAACCTTCGGGAGGCAGCGGGCCGAGGGTGGGCAGCGACTGGGACGTCGTAACAAGGTAGCTGTACCGGAAGGTGCGGCTGGATCACCAGGGGAAGCCGCACTTTGGGTGCGCATCCCATCAGCTGGCGCGCGGGCGTTGTGGCCATCATCACGATTCAGGGTGATATTCCCTGCGTGGTGGAAGCTCGCTTCCGCCACGTTGTACCTTACCAAGTGCAGAGGCAAGGTTATGTCAGCTCTGGCGTTCTGCCAGAGCGCGTTCGAGATCGTCCACCAGAGGTCTTCCTTCAGGGAAGACATTATAAGGCAGAGGGTGATGCCCCGGCGCTGCGTGCCGATGAAGGACGCGGCATTGCTGCGATAAGCGGGGGGAGCCGCGAGCGGGCATTGATCCTCCGATTTCCAGAATGGGCAACCCGGCTACCTGCGGGTAGTCACCGCCATTGGCGGAGGGCCCGGGGAACTGAAACATCTCACGTACCCCGAGGAACAGAGAGTATCCCCGTAGTAGCGGCGAGCGAACCGGGGGCAGCCTACCGTTTCCGTGTCAAGCCGGCAGGCGCTGGTGAGGCGGAGCCAAAGACTGAGCAGGTGCGCTGCCGCGCATCGCTGGAGTAGCTACGACCCATTCGAAGACGTCTGGAAAGCGTCGCCAGAGACCGTGACAGCCGGGTAGGAGACTGGTTTGTAGCTCCAGGCTTGGTTCTGAGTAGCGCCGGACACGAGTAATCCGCGTGAAGCTGGGGGGCCCACCTCCCAAGGCTACATGACGCAGTGACCGATAGCGCACATAACGTGAGGGAACGGTGAAAGTACACCGGCGAGGGGAGTGAAAGAGATCCTGAAACTGTCTGCTTACGTGCAGTCGAAGGCGAGATCTTTGTGTGCTGCCTGACGGCGTGCCTTTTGGAGTATGATCCGGCGAGTACTCTGCGGCCGTTGGCGCCAGTCATAGGCGGAGCCACAGCGAAAGCGAAATTGAATAGGGCGCGCGTCGCGGGGGGTAGACCCGGAAAACCGCTTGAGCTATCCATGGTCAGGCTGAAGCGTCCGTAACAGGACGTGGAGGGCCGCACCGGTGTAGGTTACAAACTGTCGGATGAACTGTGGATAGGGGTGAAATGCCAAATCGAAAGCGGAGATAGCTGGTTCTCCCCGAAATGGTGACGAGGTGCAGCCCGGGTGTCGGGGCTGCCTGAGGTAGAGCACTGCTGTTGTGCGGGGGCTTCACCGCCTACCAAGCGACGGCAAACTCCGAATGCAGGCAGCTTACCCCCGAGTGAGACAGTGGGCGCAAACGTTCATTGTCAAAAGGAAACAACCCAGACTGCAGCTAAGGTCCCGAAATCCATAAGCGAGTGGCAAAGGATGTGTCGTTGCATAAACAACCAGGAGGTTGGCTTAGAAGCAGCCACCCTTGAAAGAGTGCGTAACAGCTCACTGGTCGGCGGACGGCGCGCCGATAATCCAACGGGGCAAAAGATGGTACCGAAGCTCAGGAGGCGGATAATCCCTGCGTGGTAGGGGAGCGTCGGCAGGCCGGCGAAGCGGCAGCGGAAGCCAGCCGTGGAGGCCTGTCGAGTGCGAATGCCGGAACGAGTAACAGAGAAGGGGCGTGCGAACCGCCCCCACCGAAAGCCTGAGGGTTCCGCCGCAAGGGTGATCCGCGGCGGGTTAGTCGGGCCTAAGGGGCGCCTCAACAGGCGACCACCGATGGACAACGGGTAGACATTCCCGTACTATGGTTCGTTCGTTTGACCAATGCCGGATGCTGATGGGGATCTGCCGCGGCGAGACGTGCGCCGTCCAAGCTGGTAGGGAGGCGCTGGTTAGTCCCAGCGTCGGTGACCGAGAGGCGAGTGCGAGTGGGGGTGGCAACACCCACCGCAAGGGCAGGGCACCTACGCAGTCGAGAAAGGCCGGCTCGGGAGAACGACCATACCCGTACCGCAAACCGACACAGGTAGGCTGGCTGAGCAAGCTAAGGTGGACGAGTGATCCCGGGTTAAGGAACTCGGCAATTTACCCCCGTACCTTCGGTAGAAGGGGGGCTCCTGGCGGTGACCCGCCTTGCGCGGCGAGCGGCTGGGAGCGGCACAAACCAGGCCCAGGCGACTGGATAACAGAACCACAGGTCCCTGCTAAAGTCGTAAGACGATGTATAGGGGCTGATGCCTGCCCAGTGCTGGAAGGTTAAGGGGAGGCGTTCACGCGCCGAACCGAAGCCCCAGTGAACGGCGGCTGTAACTATAACAGTCCTAAGGTAGCGAAATTCCTTGTCGGGTAAGTTCCGACCCGCACGAAAGGCATCACGATCTGGGCAGTGTCTCAACCCGGGGCTCGGTGAAACTGCGATCACGGTTAGGACGCCGTGAACCCGTAGCAGGACAAAAAGACCCCATGGAGCTTTACTACAGCTTGCCATTGGATGCGATCCACGGCTGCGTAGCATAGGTGGGAGCCGGTGAACCCGCCCTTGCGGGGGCGGGGGAGGCAGCAGTGAAATACCACTCTGTCGTGGATTGCGTCCTCACGTGGGTGTCCCACGGACCGTGGCTGGTGGGTAGTTTGTCTGGGGCGGACGCCTCCCAAAAGGTAACGGAGGCGCGCAATGGTTCCCTCACGCGGGATGGCAACCCGCGGGCGAGTGCAAAGGCACAAGGGAGCTTGACTGCAAGGCAAACCGGCCGCGCAGAGACGAAAGTCGGCCTTAGTGATCCTACGGCGCCGTGTGGAAGGGCCGTAGCTTATCGGATAAAAGCTACCCTGGGGATAACAGGCTGATCCTGCCCAAGAGTTCACATCGACGGCAGGGTTTGGCACCTCGATGTCGGCTCGTCGCATCCTGGGGCTGGAGTCGGTCCCAAGGGTTGGGCTGTTCGCCCATTAAAGCGGCACGCGAGCCGGGTTCAGAACGTCGAGACAGTTCGGTTCATCCGCTACGGGCGCCTAGTGTACTGCGCGGAGCTGATTCGGTACGAGAGGACTGATTGGACGGACTGCTGGTGGAGGAGTTGTGGGACGACCTGCAGGCTCCGTAGCTATGTCCGGCAGCAAGAACCGCTGAAAGCATCTAAGTGGGAAATGCACCGCAAGATGAGTACACTCGCGGCTTTAGGCCGGTAAGTCCCCCAGGAGATGACTGGGAACGCGACCCGAGCTGGAGGCGTGGCAACACGTGGAGGCGACGGGGGCGCATGGACGAGGGCTTCCCTGGGGGAAGACGTCGGGTGGACGAGTAGGACGCACAGACAGACCTTGCCTCGGCACTGGCCCCTGAGCCAGCAGGTAAGTGTGAAGCGCCGTGGTCCCGCCCCGTCCCATCCCGAACCGGGTCGTGAAACGCGGCAGCGCCGAAGGTACTGGCGATACCCGCTGGGAGAGTAGGTCCGTGCACCCTTTTATCGCGGCGTGGAGCAGTGGCAGCTCGTCGGGCTCATAACCCGAAGGTCGCAGGTTCGAATCCTGCCGCCGCTACCAGGCAAAGCACCCCATCTCGTATAGAGGTGGGGTGCTCTCTTTTTGTCGCAAGGCATACTTTCTCTGTGCCTATGACTGTTTAGTTGCTACGAGGTGCGCGCGCATTTATACTGGAACAGACATCGACTTGCAGTGAGATCGATCATGCGCTCGCTCCATATTCTTTCGCCAGTCGCGCCTTTTCCACCCCTCTCGGGCGGAACCGCCCATATTATGCGCACCACCCGGCAGCTCGCGCGCTTTTATCGACTACACTTTGCCGCGCTAGCGAACGACCCGGCGCAAGTGAGATGGGGGCCACTCGCCGAACTATGCGCCTCCACCCACGCGCTGCGGCGTGGGCCTGCGCGAGGCCGCTTTTTCGACCCGCCAGCAGTGCGCCAAGAGTACTCAGCCGAGCTTCACACGTATATGAATGGCGGATGGGCTGGCGATCGGCCCGAGATCGTACAGCTCGAGTTCACAAGTATGGCGCAGTACGCCCGGCTGGCGTGCGCAGCCGGCGCACTGGTGGTGTGCGTCGCGCATAATGTTGGGTTTCTCGCTCAAATACGGCGCGCTCGCCTCGAGCGCGAGCGGCGGCTGCGCGCCCGGCGCTGGCTCGGCGCACTTAGCCTGTGGCTCTACGAGCTGCGCGCCCTGCCACACTGCCACCTGGTGATCACCCTGAGCGACGCGGACAAAGCGGCACTCCAGCGCTGGTTACCGCACTTGCCCACCGAATATGTTCACTCGGCGATTGATCTTGACGAATGGCCAGTGTGCTTTTCAGCAGACGCTAGCAATGAAGTGCTCTTTGTTGGCAATTACCTGCACCCGCCGAATGTAGAAGGTGCGCTGTGGCTTGCCCGCGAGGTATGGCCGCTGGTGCGCCAGGCTCAGCCAAACGCCCGGCTGACGCTGGCCGGGCGCGACCCTACGCCAGCAATCCGGGCGCTGGCCGCGCCCGATATTCGTGTGCCCGGCGCAGTCGACGATCTAAGGGCGCTGTATGCGCGCGCAGCGCTGGTAGCAGCCCCGATCTTCTGGGGCAGCGGCGTGCGGATCAAGCTGCTCGAAGCGCTGGCCTGCGGTATGCCGGTGGTGAGCACCGCCTTGGCGGCCGAGGGGATCGATCTTCGCCACGATCAGAGCGCGTTATTTGCCGAGCAGGCTGATACTTTCGCGGCGGCCATTCATCGCCTACTGAACGACCAGCAGCTGCGCTCACAGCTTGGCGTGGCCGGCCGCGCGATCGCCGAGCGCGATTACAGCGCCAACCGGATCGGCGAGCAGCTAGCCGCGCTGTACGAGCGCCAGATTGAGCTTAAGCCGGCCGCCTTGCGATGATCGCAAGGCCGACGCCAGCCTGATACGGGGCATAGCGACGGCGCATCCACGCAACCAGCGCCAGGCCGATTGGCGCACGCCGCAGCTGGTTCGCCCGCCGCCATAGCCCGCCGCGCCGGTGGCGCTGCTCCCACTGGCGCAGCTGATAGCACCAGCGCGCCTGAGCCGCGTCGATATAATAGGCGTACTCGCACAGCTCAAGCCCACGGTCGGATAGAATCCTGCGCAGGGTTTCGGCGCTATAGTAATGATGATGCGCGTAGCTTTGATCGATGGCGGCGCGCTCGGCCGGGTTGGGCTGGTGGCCGAGCATAAGCATTGGAAACTGTTCGCTGACTGTCGAGAGCAGCAGAAAGCCACCCGGCGCAACGACACGGGCCAGCTCGTCGAACGCCGCCATATCGTTGGGTATATGCTCGATCACGCTGTTTGAAAAAACGAACTGCTGCGACGCGCTACGAAGCGGCATGTCGGTGGCCGAGGCACGCAGCAGCGCCCGATAAGCCGGCTTGTGGCGCCGTGCCCAGGCTACGCCTTCGGCGCCAAGATCAAAACCGATGCCAATGTCGCGGATAAGCGCGTGCCCAAGCACGCCATTGCCACAGCCCACGTCGAGATCGACGTGGGCCTGAAGATCGAGCCCCTGGCGCGCTGCCAGATCGACCATGACCGCGACTTCGATCGTGCGCCAGAAGACAATATACGGCGAGGTGACATGGTAGCGCAGCATGCGCGGCAGCAAGCGCGCAGTGTATGATGGAAGAATGTTCATAAATAATGCTTGTGGCTTTCTGATGAATGATGATATGTCGGCACATACCGGTACTCCGGCTAGTATAGCAGCGGTTCGAGGTAGTGCGCAAAACGCACCGGCGATAGCACGGGTCGCGCTGATCATCCCTTCGCTTGGCGGCAATGCCGAAGTGCTGCTGGCCAGCGCGCGCCGCCAGACCTGGGTAGCAGACGAGATCGAGGTAGTGCGCGGCGTGAGCCCAAATGGGCGCGCGCGCAACCAGGGCGTAGCGCGCACCAGCGCACCGCTTCTGGTATTCGTAGACGACGACGCGGTATTGGGCGACGAGCACGTGATTGCCAACTTGGTGGCGCCGCTACTGGCCGATCCAACGATCGGCGTGACAGGAGCCTCGAAGCTGCTGCCGCCCGACGCGCCGGCGTTTCAGCGCTGGGTAGCCCGCGAGGTGCCGCGCATCGAGCACCCGGTGGTAGCTCAGCCACTCGAAAGCAACCCTGACCCACCATCATTCTACTGTGAGATAACAACCACGTGCTGTGCCATGCGCCGCGAGGTATTCGAGCAGGCCGGTGGATTCAATGACCATCTGATACGCGGCGTCGATACCGAGTTCTTTGTGCGCGTGCGGCGCATGCTTGCCGAAGCGCGCGGCGTGCTGCAGCCTTCGGGCACAGCCGGGCATTACCGCTTCGTGCTGGTGCCGAACACTTGGGCCTACCACCCCGCGCCGGCCACGCTACGCGCGTTGCTGCGCAAGCACTTTTTGTATGGCATGGGCCATGCGCAGGAGGTGCGCCGCGACCCAAGCCGCGCGCGCGGGCGCAACCTGAAAACGCCACTGCACGCTGCTGCGTTCGTTCTCTTCCGCACAGCGATCCTGCTGCCGAACGTATTTCTGCCGTTTTCGTTCGCCGCGCCATCGTGGCGGCCCGGCTTCAAGCCGCTGAAAGCGCTCACTTCGTACGCCGGTGCGCTCGGCTATGTGTGGGGCTGGTACCACGACGCTTAAAAGGAGCCAGCGTGCGTATTGTTATCGACGCCCGTTATGTCAATGATCACTTTCCGGGCATCGGGCGATATGTCTACAATCTGCTTGGCGCACTCGGGCAGCTGGGCACATCGCACGAGCTGGTAGCGCTGTACAACCCCGAGCTAGCCAGCACGCGCCACGATATCGCGGCGCTCGAGCAGCACGCCATCCGGCTGGTTCGCACGTCGGCGCGGCCATTTACACTTGCCGAGCAGCGCGAGCTGCCACGGCTGCTGCGCGAGCTACAGGCCGGGCTGTTCCACGCGCCGTACTACGTACGGCCCTTCTTGAACCTGCCCTGCCCGAGCGTCACAACGCTCTACGATGCCATCCCGCGCCTATTTCCGCACGAGGTCACACTGCGCGCGCGGCTGCTATTCGACCTGCTGACACAGCTAGCGGCGCGCAGCTCACAGCATATTCTGGTGATCTCGGCCAGCGCGCGCGACGACCTAGCGGCAGCGTATGGCATAGCCCGCGCGCGCATGAGCGTAACGCCGCTCGCAGCCGACCCGCGCTTCGCGCCGCAGGAGCGCGAAGCTGTGGCGCGCACGCGCGCGCGCTATGGGCTAAACGAACCATATATTTTATGTGTCAGCTCGAACAAACCACACAAAAACTTGCCCATCCTGGTAGCCGCATTCGAAAAGCTCAAGGCGGCGTGGGCAGCGCCGCTACGGCTGGTGATCGCGGGCCACTGGGATGCGCGCTACCCCGAGGCACAGCAAGCCGCCGCACAGCTAGGCGAACAGATCTGCTTTCTACCAGGCATCGCCGAGGCCGACCTACCGGGGCTGTACTGCGGTGCCGAAGTATTCGCCTTCCCATCGCGCTACGAGGGCTTCGGGCTGCCGCCGCTCGAGGCGCTGGCCTGCGGCGCGCCGGTGGTTTGCAGCAATACGTCGAGCCTGCCGGAGGTGGTAGGCGACGCAGCGCTGCTGGTCGAGCCAGCGGCCGACGCGCTGGCGGAAGGAATGATGCAGGTACTGAGCAACGCCACGCTGCGCGAACGCCTACGCGCGGCCGGGCCTGCCCGAGCGGCGCATTTCTCGTGGCGGGCCACTGCCGCAGCCACGCTGGCAGTATACGAGCACGCAGGGCGCCCCAACGCATTCGGGGGCAGCTAAGCTGCCCCCGAACACCACCACCCACCGAACAATCTAGCTGACGCGCACCAGCAGCAGCGGGATATGCGCAGCGTGCAGCACTTTATCGGCCACACTACCCATTGCCCAGCGCCGCAGGCCACCACGGCCGTGTGTAGCCATCACAATCAGGCTAATATTCTGCCGAGTAGCTTCGTCGACGATCACCTCGGCGGCTGGCCCATTTTCAACGATGCTCGCAACCGCAACGCCCCCAGCGCGCACCTGATCGGCGAGCATCGCCAGATTTCGCTTGGCCTGATCGTGGAGCGCGCCGACAGTGGTGCCATACGGCGACACCGGCTGCGCCACCAGGCTCGGGTAGCTCTCGACGTCGGGCGAAACTGCCTCGACAAACATCAGCTCGGCGCCAGATTTCAGCGCCAGCTCGCGCGCGAGCGGCAGCGCCTGCAGCGCTAGCTCGGAGCCATCGAGCGGCAGCAGCACGCGGCTAAGCCCAAAACCCCGCTGTGAGTACTGCGTTGCACGGATAAGCAGCACCGGCACGGTCGCCGCCTGCACCACCCGGTCGGCCACGCTGCCGAGCACCCAGCGGCGCAGGCCGCTGTAGCCGTGGGTGGCCATCGCGATCAGCTTGATCTGAGAAGAATGCGCAATATCGACGATGATCTCGGGCGCCGAGCCAATCTGAACATCGAAGGTCACTTCCAGCCCGGCGTCTTCGAGCCGCGCAGCCCGCGCCGCAAGGTACGCCTCGGCGCCCGCCAATGTCTCGTCGAGGGCGACCCGGCTGCGCTCGCGCTGATGGGCTACTGGCTCGCTCACGCCATAGAGGCCGGTCATGCTTTCGACGAGAACCGACTCGGGCGCCGGCTCGCTCACCACCTGCACCAACCGCACGCTTGCGTCGAGCAACGGGGCGACGACCTGCACATACTGCAGAATCTGCTCGGCCAGCGCCGAGCCATCGAGCGGAACGAGGATCGTTTTCATGCTTTTTCCATTTCCGTCTGGGGTCGTCATCGACCCAGCGACCATGCAGCAGCGCCTGGCCGCCCGCACGAAGCCGCCCAGCGCGTACTACCGCAATCGGGATTAATCCATCGGCACAAATGCCAGCTCGCCGCTCACCACGCGAAACACCGACGTAATCGGCACGCTGGCGCCCAGCATAGCCCAGATCGGGCAGTAGCGCTCGCGCGAAAGCGCGATGGCGTGTTCGACCGCAGCCGGCTCGACATCCAGGCCGTGAACGACATACTCAAGCTGGATCGACGTAAACACAGCAGGGTGCTCATCGCGCCGGAAGCCTCGCACATGCACGTCGAGATTTTCGACCAACTGGCGCTGCTTGCGCAGAATGGCCACCACGTCCATGGCAGTACAGCCGGCCAGGCTGAGCAGCAACGTCTCCATGGGCAGCGGCCCAGCCATCCGGCTGGCGTCCATATCGATCTGGTAGCCCGAGGCGACGTTGCCGACAAAATGCATGCCGCCCTGAAGTGTCACGCTGGCTGTTAGCTCGGTTGCCATCATGGCCTCCTTGAATCGTCGTTAACTGGGTTTATGGTAACAAAGCGCCACGATCGCGACGTAAATATTTGATAACCACTGTGGATACTTTCGCAACTGCGCGCGACGGCATACAGCAGCTGAGGATAGCGAAAGCGACACAACTAGTTATCGTTCCTCAACCGCCCCTGCCGTGGATGCTGCTATGCTGGAACTACGAATCACTGGCCGGGAAGAAGCATCAGGAGGCCGACGATGAAGACGATGCGCACGAACACAACGACGCGGCGTGCGATTCCGGCCGAGGAAGAGATCCGGTTCTGGATGCGCGCGCCGGCGATCACGATCAATCTGGCGGCACCACTAAGCGAAGCGCTCGCGCTGATGCACGAGCACGATGTTCGCCGTTTGCCGGTTGTTGTCGATACCGGCGAGCTGCGGGGGATGATCACGCAGGGCGATATTCGCGGCGCCGACGTGCTGCGCGCGGCAGGCTACGATCCATTCGAGGTCGGCGAGGCGCTGCGGCGCGTGAAGGTATATGAAGTAATGAGCGAGGAGCCGGTTACGATCACGCCAGAGACCGGCCTGCGCGAAGCCGCCACGCTGATGATCGAGCATAAGATCGGCGGCATACCGGTGGTGAACCACGAGCACCATGTGCTCGGCATTATTACCGAGAGCGACCTATTCGAAGCGCTGGTGCAACAGCTCGAACACGCATCGGAGAACGATGATACCGAGGTGGGCAACATGTAGAGTGGGGTCGGTTGCCGCAAGGAACCTGTGCCCGGCTGCACTCCAGGCGCCACCATAATTCGCGATATCAGCGTCGTGATGACGCTGATTCGATCGCCGGTGAGCACACCGGCCTGTCGGGCGGATGCCTCAAACCCGCCTTAGCGCCCCAGATCTCGCACGCCTCGCCTGATCTGGGGCGCTGCTGTAGGGTAGTGGCGAAACATGGAGGTTAGATGTCTATGGCGACAGCACTTGTGAGCACCCCGGCGCACAGCGCGCACGACAACCCCGATCATGTCGAGCAGGCTGCACGGCTCAAAGCGATCCACCGCGCAATCGACGCCAGCGGCGTACGTTCCGCACTGATGGAGATCAGCTACCTTCCGGCAAGCGTGCCGCAAATTCTGGCGGCACACCAGCCGCGCGTGCTCGAGGCGGTGCGCGCAGCGGTCGCGCGCGGCGGCGGCTGGATCGACGAAGATACCTACACGACGGCCGGCTCGCTCGACGCGGCAGTGCTGGCGGCCGGCGCGTCGATCCGCGCGGTTGAAACGGTAGTGGGCGGGCAAGCCAGCAATGCATTTGCGCTCGTGCGGCCGCCTGGGCACCACGCCACGAACCAACGCCCTATGGGCTTCTGCCTGCTGAACAACGTGGCGATCGCGGCGCGGCACGCGATCATGAGCCTGGGGCTCGAGCGGGTAGCGATTGTCGATTTCGACGTGCACCACGGCAACGGCACCCAGGACTGCTTCTACGACGACGGCACGGTGCTCTTCTGCTCGACCCATGCTGCGCCGCTGTACCCCGACAGCGGCGAGATCGACGAGAACGGCTACGAAGACGGCTATGGGGCAACGCTCAACGTACCGCTGCCGCATGGCGCGGGCGACCAGGCGCTGGGGCTGGTATTCGACGAGGTGATTGTCCCGGCGCTGCGCGACTTCGCGCCACAGCTGATTCTGGTGTCGGCCGGGTTCGATGGGCACTGGGCCGACCCGCTGGGGCCGTTCACGCTTTCCACCAAAGGGTACGCCGGGCTGGTGCGCCGCCTCAAGCAGCTTGCCGAGGCGATCTGCGATGGGCGGCTGGTGATGATCCTGGAGGGCGGCTACGACCCGGTGGCGCTCGCCGACTGCGTGGTGGCCTCGCTGCAAGTGCTGCTCGACCAGCCGGTGACGGCCGATCGGCTGGGGAGATTCGACGCCAGCGAGCCCGATGTGACGCCGGTGATCAAACATATTAAGTACCACCACCCGATATTTCAGAGCCTATGGGGTGGGTGGATGTAGATCACGCGGCCAATAAGCGATATGGGCTGCGCTGCTGGCGCGCCCTGCCGAAGGCAGGGCGCGCCTTGATTCTGCCGGTGTGTGATTTTCCGCTCTCCGAGCCGCTAAGCTGGCTGTGGAGCGGGTAGAATGCCAAGCTGCGCCAGCAGCGCCACATCGTCGTCTTTGCGCCAGAACTCGGCGACCTTGCCGTCGCGCAGCCGAAACAGCTCGATCCCGCCGACCACGACCTGGCGGCCGGTGCCGGGCAGACCCATGAATTCGCCGGTGTGCGTGGCGGTATGGGTATGCAGCACGCTCACGAAATCGCCCTCGGCGACCATGCCGTCGATCGTGACGCGATGGTGCGGGAAAGCTGCGTCGAACATGCCCAGCAGCTGCTTAAACGCATCGACGCCGTGGGCCTCGCCCATGAACGGGTCGTGCACGACGACATCGGCGGCGTACAGCTCGTCGATCACCGAAGCGCGCTCCTGATTGATCACTTCCTCGTACAGCCGGCGCACGATCGCCTTGTTCTGCTCGGTAGCCATTGCCCTTGCTCCTTTTGATTATTACGGTGGCTACCAGATCGTGCGATGAGATGCGGCGGTTTGGATGAGTGTTTTTGATTTCGGCTCGGCGGCGGGTAGAATCGGCCCATATTGCAGGCCGCCGCGCTTCGCATGCCAGCTAAAGATGCCAAGGGAATTGCTGCCAGGGAATGACGATACGGCGGTAGACATGAATGCGTGCCAGGCTTGGATCTGTACGATCAGGCTCCACCACGGCCTCCTCCACCAAGAAGCCGAGGGAGACGCGTTCGAATCGCAGTGGAATAACTGGATTATAGCTCGTCCCAGCCAAGTCCGGCCGCCCCAAGGAGGTTTGTCGCTTCCACTGCTGCGCTTCGATCATGCGGATCGTGTCCCAGTACCAGGCGTAGGGCGGGCCAGGGCAACGATAGCTGATGTATTGCTCCCCGAGCCGCAGATTGGCCACCTGGATCTCAGCCGCGCCGGGCGCCAGGAAGATGGCAACCGGTGGGCGGAGTGCCAGCCACGAGAGGGCGCCGCAGGCGCCTATGGCCAGGATGATGGCGATCAAGCCAACGACGCGTCTCATCGATCACCTCGCTCAGGCGTTGCTATGGCAGCAGCGTGCTACTGTGTATGCATATGCCCGCAATCGATCACACCTTACTGACTAGGAACGCGTGGGCGGGGCTCGGTGACGGCCTGATGCGCGCGCAGGTAGTCCAGTACGCCCTGCTGGGCAGGAGCCTGTAGACGTGTCGCGGCTACTGTATGTGCGCGCAGGTAGTCCAGCACGCCCTGCTGGGCAGGATCTTGTGGGAGCGCCTCGGCGGCGGCCTGATATATCCGCACGTAGCCCAGCATGTTCTGCTGAGATTGGTTTGTGCCTGAGATCTGTGAGACGTTCGCGACCAACGTGACGGCCAGCGATAGCGGGCGAGGGTCTGGCAAATGCTGGTCGCCGTCCGCGAGAAGGGGTGTGTGCTCATCATATTCTCCTTGAAGGTTTGTGTATTGGTTGTGTGGTCGGTTTCGCATGCCGCAATAACACCACATTTGGGCTAGGCAGCGGTGCGGATTTGCCGTACAATAATCCGGACAAAACCCTGCAGCCTCCATTTCAGCAGCTCCTTGCGTCAGCATCATCTTCAGCAGCTCCTTGTATCAGCACCACCCACCGGCTTGGGCGACTCTGTCCGATACAGGAGGACGCGATGGAACGCACCCACTCGTTCGGCTACTGGCTGCGCCGGCGACGCAAAGCGCTCGACCTGACCCAGGCGGAGCTGGCCCAGCGGGTCAGCTGCTCGCTCGACCTGATCCAGAAGATCGAGGCCGACGCGCGCCGGCCGTCCAAACAGCTCGCCGAGCGGCTGGCCGACAGCCTCGGGCTCGACGCTGCCGGACGGGTGGCGTTTGTCCAGGCCGCGCGCGCTGAGCGCGCGGCTGACCGCCTTACGCTGCCCTCCCAACCCGTCGAGCAGCCGGCCGTTGCTTTGCCGCAGGGCACCATCACGTTTCTATTCGCCGACATCGAAGGCAGTGCCCGGCTGTGGGAGCAGCACCCGCGAGCGATGCCAGCCGCGCTCGCCCGCCACAATGCCCTGCTGAAAGCGGTTGTAAGAGCATACGGCGGGGCAGTCTTCAAGACCGTCGGCGATAGCCTTCTCGCCGCCTTCGCCGAGGCACCCGTTGCGCTTGCCGCAGCTTTGGCCGCCCAACGGGTCATCGGCACGGAAGCCTGGGAGCTGCCCGAGCCACCGCGCGTGCGCATGGCGCTGCATACGGGCAGTGTTGAAAGCCGTAATGGAGAGTACGTTGGGCCGGTGCTCAACCGCGCCGCACGTGTGCTGGCGGCTGGCCACGGCGGCCAGGTGCTGCTCTCGCTGGCCACCGAGCAGCTCGTGCGCGAGCACCTGCCGCCTGAGACCACGCTACGGGACCTGGGCACGCATCGGCTCAAAGACCTCAGCCTGCCCGAGCAGATCTTCCAAGTCGCCGTCCCCGACCTCCCGGCGAGCTTTCCCGCGCTGAATACGCTGGACGCGCGCCATACCAACCTGCCGGCGCAGCCAACTGCGCTGATCGGGCGCGAGCAGGAGGTTGTGGCGGTTGCGACACTGCTGCGCCGCTCGAATGTCCGCTTGGTCACCTTGACGGGGCCGGGCGGTGTTGGCAAGACGCGCCTGAGCCTCCAGGCTGCGGCGGAGCTGGTCGACGACTTCGCGCACGGTGTGTATTTCGTCGACCTGGCGCCGATTCGCGAGCCCAGCCTGGTTACGAGTGCAATCGCCGCCACGCTGAGAGTGCGCGAAAGCGGTGGACAGCCACTGCTGGCAGCCCTGAAGGACTATCTGCGCGACAAGCGCCTGCTGCTGCTGCTTGATAACTTCGAGCATCTTCTCGACGCCGCCTCATTGGTTGCCGAATTGTTAGCGGCCGCTGCACAGCTCAAGGTGCTCGTCACCAGTCGCGAGGTGCTGCACCTGCGCGGCGAGAAAGAGGTGAGCGTGCAACCGCTGGCGCTGCCGAACCCGGCGCAGCTGCCGCCACTCGAACAGTTGTCGCAGTATGCCGCCGTAGCGCTGTTCGTCGAGCGGGCGCTCGACGCTCGGCCAGATTTCGTGCTGACAAATGCACATGCCCCGGCGGTGGCCGAGATCTGCGCGCGGCTCGACGGCTTGCCGCTGGCGATAGAACTCGCGGCGGTACGCCTCAAGCTATTTACGCCCGAGGCGCTCCTGGAGCGCTTGAGCAGCCGGCTGCCAGTGCTCACCGGCGGGGCACGCGATCTGCCAATGCGCCAGCAGACCATGCGGGCCACGATCGCGTGGAGCTACGATCTGCTGACGGACGCGGAGCAGGCGCTGTTCCGGCGGCTGGGCGTGTTTGTGGGTGGTTGCACGCCGGAGGCGATCGATGCGGTTTGTAGCTTCGCCGGCGATGCCTCGCTGGGCGTACAGCCCGAGGTCGCCGCGCTAGTCGACAAAAGCCTGCTGCGACAGATCGCCATGCCAGAAGGCGAAACGCGTTTCAGCCCCCTGGAAACAATCCGCGAGTACGCGCAGGAGCAGCTCGACGCCAGCGGCGAAGCACAGCAGATGCACCTGCGGCATGCGCGCTACTACCTCGCGCTGAGCCAGCAGGGAGTGTCAGATCATATCGAGTTTGTTGGCTCGTGGGTGCATCGCCTGGATCGCGAGTACGATAACCTGCACGCGGCGCTGGTCTGGAGTCGCAGAAGCGCCAGCGACGCAGCGCTCGCGCTCCAGCTCAGCGGTGCCTTGATTCCGCTGTGGCGGCATCGCGGCTTCTACCGCGATGCAATCGCTGCACTGGAGCAAGCCCTCAATCAGCCGCGCGCCGGTAGCTCCAGCGTGGCAATCGATGGGCTGGAGCAGATCCACAGATACATGCGACGGACATTGGCAAATTTACTTGCAGGTACCGGCAACTTCTCCGCCGCGCACATCCAATTTGAACAGTTGCTCCTGCGTGCGCGCGAGCAAGGCGACACACAGCTGGCTGGCTATATGTGCGAACGCCTCGGCTGGCTCGCGCGGGAGCAGGGTGATAGCACGACCGCTTGGCGGTGGATGACCGAAAGCCTGACAATCTTTCGCGAGCTGGGCGACGCGCGTGCGATTGCCGGGACGCTTGTATCAATGGCCGGAATCGCGATTGTGGAGGAGGATGCAGGACAAGTGGAGCTACTGCTGGCGGAGAGTCGCGCGCTGGCGGAGCACGCCGCCCCCGACATATACGCCTGGACGCTGAATCACCTAGGGAACGCAGCGCAGCTGCGCGGGGACTATACGCGTGCGGCGCAGCTCCACCGGGACAGCTTGGCCGTGTTTCCTAGCGACTACCACGCTGGAGTTCGCTCGGCCTATCACTCTCTCGGCGAGAGTGTCCTCGGCCTCGGGCAGCTGGAGGAGGCCGCGCGCTGGCTGCGGCAGGGGTTGGCGCTAAGCCGAAGGCTGAACGCCCGGGACACGATCGCCTGGTGCCTGGCCGGACTTGGCAGCGTTGCCGCGCTGGATGGGCAGCCCGAGCGCGCGGCGCGGCTGTGGGGCGCGGCCGAGCAGCTGCGGCAAACGATCGGCTGCCGGCCAGCGCCGGCCGCCCGCGCGACCTACGAGCGAGCGCAGGAGGTCGCGCGCGCCCAGCTCGGCGAAACAGCCTTCGCGGCGGCATGGGCCGAAGGGCAGAGGATGCCGCTGGAGCAAGCGATCGTGTATGCCCTGGAAAATGGCGAAGCCGAGGCCGCAAGCTCCAGCCAAGCTTAATTCACTTGATTACTTGCACTTTGGGGGCGGCGAAGCCGCCCCCAAATTTCTTTTTGTGATGCACGACGTGGCTTCGCCACCGTGCATCCAATCTCTCGATGTAGGAGTTACGCAGTTGCGTATTTCGTCTTCCTCAAGGCAGGAGATTGAGCCTGCGGCAGATGGTACTGGTTCATCTTCTGTGTGCGGTTTTCCGCGGGGCGCGAAAAACCGCGCATACGGAGCATAGTACCGCTCTGCCGAAGGCTGAACGCGCAAACTGCGTAAGTCCTAAGGTGATCAAGCGAACAGCGTATCACTCGGCCCGGCGCGGCCGGTACTGCAGCGCCTCGGCCAGGTGCGCCGGGCCGATCTCGGGGGCTGCGGCCAGATCGGCGATCGTGCGGGCGAGCTTGAGCACGCGGTGGTAGCCGCGCGCCGAGAGCTGCAGCTGGCGCATGGCGGCCTGCATCAAGCGCTGGCCAGCGCCGTCGAGCTGGCAGAAAGCGCGCACCTCGGCCGGCCCCATGTCGGCATTGGTAAGCAGGCGCATGCCGCGAAAGCGCGCAGCCTGGCGGGCGCGCGCGGCCACCACCCGCTCGCGCACGGCGCGCGACGGCTCGCCCTGGCGATCGGAGGCAAGCTTCTCGTACTGCACGCGCGCCACCTCGACCTGGATGTCGATCCGATCGAGCAGCGGGCCTGAGATGCGCTTCTGGTAGCGCGATACCACGGCAGGCGAGCAGGTGCACTGCTTCTCGGGATCCATATGCCAGCCGCATGGGCAGGGGTTCATCGCGGCGATCAGGATGAAGTTGGCGGGGAAGGTAAGCGAGCCCGAGGCGCGGCTGATCGTCACCACGCGATCTTCGAGCGGCTGGCGCAATACCTCGAGCGTCTGCATCCCGAACTCGGGAAGCTCGTCGAGGAACAGCACGCCGCGATGCGCGCGGGTGATCTCGCCGGGCTTGATCCGCGAGCCTCCGCCCACCAGCCCGGCCTGCGAGATCGTGTGGTGCGGCGCGCAGAACGGGCGCTGGCGGATCAGCGGCCGGTCGGGCGGGAGCATGCCGCTGACCGAGTAGATCTTGGTCACCTCAAGCGATTCCTCAATGCTCATGGGAGGCAGGATCGACGGCACCGCGCGGGCCATGAGCGTTTTGCCCGCGCCGGGCGAGCCGCTCATCAGCAGGTTATGCCCGCCGGCCGCGGCGATCTCGAGCGCGCGCTTGGCATGCTCCTGGCCCTTCACATCCTGGAAATCGACCGGGTAGGTGGCCTCTTCGTCGGCGAGGGTGTGGGTGGCGAGGTAAGGCGCCAGCGGCCGCTCGCCCACAAGATGCGCGGCCAGATCGGCCAGGGTGCGCACCGGGATGACGCGGGCGCCCTCGACCAGGCCGGCCTCGGGCGCATCTTCAAACGGCACATACACCGTCTCGATACCGTGGCCGCGCGCGATGCTGACCATCGGCAGCACGCCGTCGGTGTGGCGCAGCTTGCCATCGAGCCCTAGCTCGCCGACGAACAGCGCGCGCTCGACACGGCCTTGCACCTGCTCGGAGGCCAGCAGCAGGCCCACCGCGATCGGCAGATCGTAGGCGGGGCCAGCTTTGCGGATATCGGCCGGCGCAAGGTTCACGGTGAGGCGCTTCATGGGGAACGTGGCCCCGGAGTTCTTCACAGCTGCGCGCACCCGCTCTTTGGCCTCCTGAACGGCGGCGTCGGGCAGCCCAACGATCTGGAAGCTGGGCAGACCCTGGCTGATATCGACCTCAACCTCAACCGGGCAGCCTTCGAGGCCAACGACAGCACAGCTGAACACTTTGGCGAGCACGGGCGTTCTCTTTCTCGTTGTACTACGATCCTGTTCATTTGTTCTACCGTAGCGATGCGCCGGCAGGGTACGCTTGTAGCCATACTCGCCCGGAAGATGCGCCAGAGTTGGCATACCGTATGCTGAAGGTGCCACGGCGGCAGAAAGAGTGGCACCGCCCAGAAGTGAACCTGGTGCTTTCAGCGTGGCTCGACATGCGCCTGGATCCCTCGCTCGAGCAGTTCACCGCGCTCCACAACCACTACTGAATCACGTATAGATTGTGTTGCCCCCCCCGGCGTCGCCCCCGCGGGCCACAATACGAAATAAGGCGAAGCCGCCCCAAACCCCACCAAGTAGTGCAACACAATACATTGGGGGCGACGAAGCCGCCCCAACCCCCACCAAGTAGTGCAACACAATACACAGGGCGGCGGCTGCCCAATACCAAAGTGTACGTAATCAAGCGAATTTGGTATTACGCAGGTGGCGTGATCAGCTGGCCGCAAGCGTGGTTCGTTATGGTAGCTCGATCCGCAGCACCGCGGCGGTGTCGTCGGGCGCGATCAGCAGGCCCTGAGCGCGCGGCATCACGCCAGCGCCGCGCACCTCGGCGGCCTTGACACCCACCAGCAGCACGCTCCAACGCCCAGCCGCGCCCTCGGGGGCGACGGTGATAGTGCGGCCCTCGCGGCGCACCTCAAAAACGCAGGCAAGCTCGCCCGAGAGCGTAGGGATCTCGACGGTGATACCGGGGCTATCGGCGAGCTCGTACACCTGCAGCGTGATGCCGTCGGCATAGTCGTAGTCGGGCCGCTGGTCGTTCGCGCCCACCGCGATCACGCTATTCGGCCGCACGAGCAGCGGCAGGCTCAGCGCGCCGTGCGTCTCGCGCAGCCAGCGCCCGCCCTCGACCAGCTCGCCGGTGAGGAAGCTCGTCCAGCGCCCTTGCGGCAGGTAGTAGCTGACCGCGCCATCGGCCGAGAAGACCGGCGCCACCAGCAGCGACTCGCCGAGCATATACTGGCGATCGAGATAATCGCAGGCTGGGTCGTCGGGGAATTCGAGCAGCATGGCGCGCATGAGCGGCAGGCCAGTGTGGGCGGCCTCGCGGGCGTGGGCGTAGAGGTAGGGCATGAGCCGGCACTTCAGCCGGGTGAAGGCGCGCAGCACCTCGACGGCCTCGTCGTCGAACAGCCAGGGCACGCGGTACGACGAGCTGCCGTGCAGGCGGCTATGCGACGAAAGCAGCCCGAAGGCGATCCAGCGCTTATACAGCTCGGCCGGCGGCAGCCCCTCGAAGCCGCCAATATCGTGGCTCCAGAAGCCAAAGCCCGAAAGGCTGAGCGAGAGGCCGCCGCGCAGGCTCTCGGCCATAGCCTCGAACGTCGAGTCGCAGTCGCCGCCCCAGTGCACCGGGAACTGCTGGCCGCCGGCGGTGGCCGAGCGCGCGAACACCACCGCCTCGCCGGGGCCGCGCCGCTCGCACAGCAGCTCGAACACCGCCTGGTTATACAGGTGGCTGTAGTAATTGTGCATCTTGTGCGGGTCGGAGCCATCGTAGTAGGCCACGTCGGTGGGGATGCGCTCGCCGAAGTCGGTCTTGAAACAGTCGACGCCCATGTCGAGCAGCGCGGCGAGCTTAGCGGCATACCACTCACGCGCGGCCGGGTTGGTGAAATCGACCAGGGCCATGCCGGGCTGCCACAGGTCCCACTGCCACACATCGCCGTTGGGCCGCTTCAGCAGAAACCCCTGGCGCATACCCTCGGCGAACAGCGACGAGCGCTGGGCGATGTAGGGGTTGATCCACAGGCAGATCCGCAGCCCGCGAGCCTTCAGCCGCGCCAGCATGCCGGCCGGATCGGGAAACATCCGCGCGTCCCAGGCGAAGTCGCACCAGTTGAACTCCCGCATCCAGAAGCAGTCGAAGTGAAACACGTGCAGCGGCAGCGCCCGATCGGCCATGCCCTGGATGAAGCTCGTGACCGTGGCTTCGTCGTAGCGCGTGGTGAACGAGGTGGTGAGCCACAGCCCGAACGACCAGGCCGGCGGCAGCGCGGGGCGGCCGGTGAGCGCGGTGTACTTGGCCAGCACCTCCTTGGGCGTTGGGCCGTAGATCACGAAATACTCGAGGCTTTCGCCCGCGACGCTGAACTGCGCGCGCGCGACCTTCTCGGAGGCCACCTCGAACGACACCAGCTCGGGGTGGTTCACAAACACGCCGTAGCCACGGTTGGTGAGGTAGAACGGCACATTCTTGTAGGCCTGCTCGCTGCTGGTGCCGCCGTCGCGATTCCACATATCGACAGCCTGGCCATTCTTCGCGAACGCGGTGAAGCGCTCGCCCAGGCCGTAGACGCACTCGCCCACGCCGAGCGCGAGCTGCTCGTGGAGATAGTGCGCGCCCTCGTGCTCGACATAGCCCATGCCGCGCGGCCCGCTCGACGTGACCACGCGGGAGCCATCGGCCACGAACTCGACGCGCCACGCGCCGCCGCGCGGCACACGCACCGCGAGCCGGCCGCTGACGAGCGTTGCTGCGCCGTCGTCGGCGCGCGCGGAGACGGCGCGGGCCGGCTGCTCGTGCAGCGCGAAGCGCGGGCCGCGCGGCTGGCCGCCGGCGAAGTGGCTGAGCCTGACGCGGATCACATCAGCCATTGGCGACGAAAGCTCGACCGTCAGCAGCGGGCCCTTCAGCGTATCGCCGCGATGCGCCACGCGCGTGGTGGGGGCGTAGACGGTGAGCACATCGGGCGCGACGTCGACATCGTAGGCCTCGGCGGGGTAGAACGCCGCGACGCCGGGGCGCAGCAGCCAGTTGCCGTCGGTAAATTTCACAGCCGCTCCTTGCTCGTACGAAAGCGCTCGGCTAGCGGTGCCGGCCGCTGGCGCGGCCGATCGCACTCCATCGGCACGAGAGCATACCCCGCTGCCGGGGCTTTGTCAACCTGCCGGCGCGGCCAGCACAAACGAAAACCAGCATCAGCGCGCGTTCAATCCATGAAGGACCGAGGCAGTTGGTGCGCTCAGCCTGCGGAAAACCGCGCGCGTTCCAAGCGCGCAAGCGCCAAGCTCGCAACCCCGTGCAATCCGTTAACCCAAATCCGTGGCTGTGCTATCATAGGCCGGCGACCCACCGATAGCAGAGAAGAGGCACCATGACCACGACGATCGACGAGCGCACGCGCGCCGACCAAGCGCACCTGATTCACCCGCTGCACCACCCGAGCGCGCACCAGGCGCCCAAGATCTGGGTTTCGGGCGAAGGCGCGCTGGTGCGCGACGCCGCCGGGAATGAGTACATCGACGGGCTGAGCGGGCTGTGGAATGTGCACATTGGCCACGGCCGGCGCGAGCTGGCGCAAGCCGCGTTCGACCAGATGAGCACGCTGGCGTATAACTCGTCGTACGCGGGCTCGACGAACCTGCCGGCGATTGCGCTGGCCGAAAAGCTCAGCGCGCTCACCTACCCCTCGATCAACACCTTCTTCTTCACCAGCGGCGGCGCCGAGGCCAGCGAAAGCTCGTTCAAAACCGCGCGCTTCTACTGGAAGGCGCTCGGCAAGCCCGACAAAACCAAGATCATCGCGCGCACGCGCGCCTACCACGGCGTGACGCTCGCGGCCATGAGCGCGACCGGCCTGGCGAATTTCTGGCCAATGTTCGAGCCGCGCGTGCCCGGCTTCCTCCATATCGATTCGCCCTACCCCTACCGCTTTGTGAACAAGACGCCAGGCGTGAGCGACGGCGTGGCGGCGGCAAACCTGCTTGAAGAGGCGATCCTGCGCGAGGGCGCCGACACCGTGGCGGCGTTTATCGCCGAGCCGGTGCAGGGCGCGGGCGGCGTGATCGTGCCGCAGGACGACTACTTCGCGCGCGTGCGCGAGATCTGCAGCAAGTACGATGTGCTGCTGATCGCCGACGAGGTGATCACCGGCTTTGGGCGCACCGGCCGCTGGTTCGGCCTTGAGCGCTACGGCATCGAGCCCGATATTATACAGTTCGCCAAGGGCGTCACCAGCGGCTATGTGCCGCTCGGCGGCATCGGCGTGTCGGACACGATCCGCGACGTGATGAACGGCGTGCCGCCCGAGAAGCGCTGGATGCACGCATTCACCTACTCGGGCCACCCGACGTGCGCGGCTGTGGCGCTGAAGAATATTGAGATCATCGAGAACGAGGGACTGGTCGGCCAGGCCGACGAAGTTGGGCAGTATTTCCAATCGCGGCTGCAGGGGCTCGCCGGCCACGCGCATGTCGGCGATGTGCGCGGCGTGGGCATGATCGCGGCGGTGGAGGTTGTGGCCGACAAAGCCAGCAAGCAGCAGTTCCCGGCCACGGCCGGCGTGACGCAGAAGCTGGTCGACGCGATGCTCGAGCGCGGGCTGTTCACGCGCGTGGTGCTCGACGCAGTGTGCCTGGCGCCGCCGCTGGTGACGAGCGAGGCCCAGATCGACCAGATTGTCGAGGCCGTCGGCGGCGCGATCGACAGTGTGACGCGGGCGGTGCAAGGCTAGCGCCACCAGCTGGCTTGCCCCAGCGCGCGACGATCGGCAGGTATCCGAGATTGCATCCCGGCAGCGTGCCAGGCTTGTGCGGCCTGAAGAAGCGCTAGCAGATTCCGGCAACCTCATAGCACATACAGAAAGGCAACGTCCATGAAACGACGGAAACGCATCGTGCGTGGGTTCGGTCGGATCAACCATGCTCTGCTGGCGCTAGCGCTGAGCGCAATGGTCGCGTATGGCTTCGCGGGGCTGCCAAACCTGGTGGCGAGCGCGCAGCCGCAGGAGCAGCCGCCCATCCCCGGCGGCCCGCTCGCCGCGACTGCGCGCAATCAGATCGCCGCGCTGCTGGCCGACAAGCGCGCGCGCACGCCGGCCCAGCGCAAGATCGACTCGAACCTGCTGTGGCGGATCAAGCAGCTGCGCAGCGAGCCGATCACCGCGCAGCTGCCGTCGCTCCGCGCGGATGTGCAGCCCGCCCTGGGCGGCCTGGTCGAGGTCGACATCCAGGCCGATATCGACGACGCGCTGCTGGCGCAGATCCGCGCGCTCGGCGGCACGGTCGAGTCTGCATTTCCACAGTACCGGGCCGTGCGCGCGCGTATTCCGCTGGTGCAGGCCGAGCGGCTGGCCGAGCTTGCCGGCGTGCATTTCATCCAGCCTAAGCAGCTCGCGGTGACCGCCGGCATGCCCGCGCCCGCGCCCGGCTTCGATGCGCGCGCGGCGCTGGTGCGCAGCAAGCTGACTGAGGTGCTCGGCATCCCGGCTGCCCGGCAGCCGCTGCAGGGCGGGCCGATCGCTAACAAAGTCAATACCTCCGAGGGCGACAAAACCCACCGGGCCGACCTGGCGCGCTCGACGTTTGGCGTGAGCGGCGCGGGCATCAAGATCGGCGTACTCTCCGACGGCGTGAACTCGCTGACGACGCTGCAGAACTCGGGCGACCTGCCGGCCGTGACGGTGCTGCCGGGGCAGGCCGGCAACGGCGACGAAGGCTCGGCCATGCTCGAGATCGTGCACGACCTCGCCCCCGGCGCCCAGCTCTACTTCGCCACCGCCTTTAGCGGCGTCGCCTCGTTCGCCAACAATATCAAGGCCCTGCGCGCCGCCGGCTGCGACATTATCATCGACGACGTGAGCTACTTCACCGAAACGCCATTTCACGAAGGGCAGCTGGCCAATATCAACTCGCCAAACAACGGCGCGCTGATCTTGCAGGCGGTGAACGACGTGACCGCCAACGGCGCGCTGTACTTCTCGTCGGCCGCTAACTCGGGCAACAAAAACGACAACCAGTCGGGCACGTGGGAGGGCGACTTCGCCGACGGCGGGCCGGTGAGCGGCGGGCCGCTCGGCGGAGCCGGCGAAACCGGCACGCTTCACGACTTCGACCCAAGCGCGGGCGTGAGCACTTTCGACGCAGCTACGGTTAACGGCGGGCGCAACCCAGCGCTGTTCTGGTCGGATCCGCTCGGCGGCGCGACCGACGACTACGACCTGTTCCTGCTCAACTCCACCAGCACGAGCATCATTGGGTTCGCGGCGAATATCCAGAACGGCACGCAAGACCCAATCGAGATCCTCGGCCTGAGCTCGATCCCAGCTGGGTCGCGCATAGTGGTAGTGAAATACTCGGGCGCGGCGCGTTTCCTCCACGTCGCCACCAACCGCGGCCGGCTGAACTTCAGCACCTCGGGCGAGACGCACGGACACTCGGCGGCGATCAGCCCATACGCCTTCAGCGTCGCGGCCACACCGGCGAAGAATGCCTTCTGCAACGGCTGCCCGGTCGGGCCATACCCGAACGCCTTCAACGCAAGCAACGGGGTCGAGCGCTTCAGCTCGGATGGCCTGCGGCAGTACTTCTTCAAAGCCGACGGCACGGCAATCACGCCGGGCAACTTGCTGCTCGGCGGCGGCGAAGTCATTCAGAAGCCCGACATCACCGCCGCCGATGGCGTGAGCACGGCCGCGCCGGGCTTCAACCCGTTCTTCGGCACCTCGGCGGCCGCGCCACACGCCGGCGCGATTGCCGCGCTGGTGAAATCGGTGAACCCGAGCTTCACGCAGGCGCAGCTCCGCGCATTTCTACTCACCGGCGCGATCGACATCGAGGGCGCTGGCGTCGATCGCGACAGCGGCGCCGGCATCATCGACGCATACTCGGCTGTGCAGGCGGCGGTGAGCGCAAACACGCCGACAAGCACACCAACCAAAACTTCTACCAGCACGCCCACCAATACGCCGACAAGCACACCAACCAAAACTTCTACCAGCACGCCCACCAGCACTGCAACCGACACGCCCACCAGCACTGCAACCGACACGCCCACCAGCACCGCAACCGACACGCCCACCAGCACCGCAACCGACACGCCCACCAGCACGCCAACCGACACGCCCACCAGCACCGCAACCGACACGCCAACCGGCACCGCAACCGACACGCCCACCAGCACCCCGACCGGCACACCAACCCGCACGCCCGGTGCGGCGCCATCCGTAAAGATCTTCCTGCCGTATGTGGCCGCGTCGCCATAGTACAGCTCTGCATAGACGGTTTCTATAAGCCTGCCATCGGCAGCCGACTGTTGGTAGCCACAAGCGGATACTACCGGCCGCCGGCTGCCGATGGCAACTCTACAGGATGAAAGCCAATTGTCGATAGCACACGCCCATCGTCGGATCGTAGCGGTTCTCGTTAGCATGGCGCTGCTAGTGGCCTGTGGGCAGCCCGAGGCAGCGCCGCACGCCGCGCCTACACCGCCAGCGCCTCGCGCTACAGCGCCGGCCAACGCCGCCGCAACTCCTCCGCCGGCCACATCTGCGCCGGCCGCCCCCGAACCAACAACCGTACTACCGCCGCCGAAAGACAAGCGCAACGCCGCGCAGCAAAAGATCGACTCGAACCTGCTGGCCCAGATTACGGGCGACAGTCGTAACAAATCGACCCTGGTGGACGTTGATATAAGTGCCAGCGTCAGCGACAATCTGCTTGCCCGCATTCAATCCTACGGCGCCGAAGTACTTGCTGCCGACGCGCCAAGCCATAGCATTCGCGCGCGCGCACCGCTTAACGCACTCGAGCGCATCGCAGCCGAGCCAGATGTACGCTTTATCGCGCCGGCGCTTGCGCCCATGACCAACTCGTAACAGGCGGCGATTGGCATCGCAGAGCCCGCATCACTATTAACTGCATAGTCAGAATGGAGCATTCAATGGCGGATGATTCTTCGCTTCTCAAGCCACGGTCGCGCACACGGCGGCTGGCGCTTGTGCTGCTCGCATGCCTGGTGCTTGCGATTGCCTTGCCGAACCTCACAGCCAGCGCGCAAGGGCAGGCCGAGCAAGCCGCGCAAGGCGGGCCGATCAGCGCACAGGCGCAGCAGCAGATCGCCGCGCTGCTGGTCGACAAGCGCACGCGCACGCCGGCCCAGCGCAAGATCGACTCGAACCTGCTGTGGCGGATCAAGCAGCTGCGCCGCGAGCCGATCACACTGCATTCGGCACCGGGGCTGCGTAGCGCCGTGGCGGCCGACTCCGCCGGCACCACTGAAGTCGACATCAGCGCGAATGTTAGCGACGCGCTGCTGGCGCAGATCCGCACGCTCGGCGGCACGATCGAGTCGGCGTTCCCCGAATACCACGCCATCCGCGCGCGTATTCCGCTGATGCAGGCCGAGCCGCTGGCGGCGCTGGCCGATGTGCGCTCCATTCAGCCGGTGATCGAGCCAACTACCGAGACAATCGCCCTGCCCGCGCCGGGCTTCGCCGATCGGGCTGCGCGCGTGCGCGCCGGGCTTGCGTCGGCGCTGCGCGGCGCGCCAGCGCAGCAGATCGGCAACGCGGTGAATGTGTCGGAGGGCGACAAAACCCACCGGGCCGACCTGGCGCGCTCGACGTTTGGCGTGAGCGGCGCGGGCATCAAGATCGGCGTGCTCTCCGACGGCGTGAACTCGCTGACGACGCTGCAGAACTCGGGCGACCTGCCGGCCGTGACGGTGCTGCCGGGGCAGGCCGGCAACGGCGACGAAGGCTCGGCCATGCTCGAGATCGTGCACGACCTCGCCCCCGGCGCCCAGCTCTACTTCGCCACCGCCTTTAGCGGCGTCGCCTCGTTCGCCAACAATATCAAGGCCCTGCGCGCCGCCGGCTGCGACATTATCATCGACGACGTGAGCTACTCACCGAAACGCCATTTCACGAAGGGCAGCTGGCCAATATCAACTCGCCAAACAACGGCGCGCTGATCTTGCAGGCGGTGAACGACGTGACCGCCAACGGCGCGCTGTACTTCTCGTCGGCCGCTAACTCGGGCAACAAAAACGACAACCAGTCGGGCACGTGGGAGGGCGACTTCGCCGACGGCGGGCCGGTGAGCGGCGGGCCGCTCGGCGGAGCCGGCGAAACCGGCACGCTTCACGACTTCGACCCAAGCGCGGGCGTGAGCACTTTCGACGCAGCTACGGTTAACGGCGGGCGCAACCCAGCGCTGTTCTGGTCAAATCCGCTCGGCGGCGCAACCGACGACTACGACCTGTTCCTGCTCAACTCCACCGGCACATCAATCACCGGGGCTTCGACGAATATCCAGAACGGCACACAAGATCCAATCGAGATCTTCGGCCTGAGCTCGATCCCAGCTGGGTCGCGCTTTGTGATAGTGAAGTTCTCGGGCGCGGCTCGCTTCCTGCACCTGGCCACCAACCGCGGCCGGTTGACGATCGGCACCTCGGGCGAGACGCATGGACACTCGGCGGCGATCAGCCCGTACGCCTTCAGCGTCGCGGCTACACCGGCGAAGAATGCCTTCTGCAACGGCTGCCCGGCTGGGCCATACCCGAACGCCTTCAACGCAAGCAACGAGGTCGAGCGCTTCAGCTCAGATGGGCTGCGGCAGTACTTCTTCAAGGCCGACGGCACGGCAATCACGCCGGGCAACTTGCTGCTCGGCGGCGGCGAGATCATTCAGAAGCCCGACATCACCGCCGCCGATGGCGTGAGCACGGCCGCGCCGGGCTTCAACCCGTTCTTCGGCACCTCGGCGGCCGCGCCACACGCCGGCGCGATTGCCGCGCTGGTGAAATCGGTGAACCCGAGCTTCACGCAGGCGCAGCTCCGCGCATTTCTACTCACCGGCGCGATCGACATCGAGAGCGCTGGCGTCGATCGCGACAGCGGCGCCGGCATCATCGACGCGTTTGCCGCAGTGCAGAGCGCAAAGAATGGCGGCACGGCCACAAGCACGCCCACCAGCACAGCGACTAGCACCGCTACCAGCACGGCCACAAGCACGCCCACCAGCACCGCTACCAGCACGCCGACACGAACGCCAGGCTCGGCGCCGCAGATCAAGCGCTACGTGCCAGTGGCGCAGAAGTAACCGCGCGCCATAGCAGCACCAGCGGGCAGGCAATTCGCATTCGCGCGAATTGCCTGCCCGCTTGACATTCGGCAGGCGCTTCGCTATTATGGTAGCCTAACAAGCGTTAGTTACGCCGTGTCCTCTCGCGTGGGAAGCTTGGCGGGCGCAGCGCTCCAAAAGGAAGTTTTCGAGGCGGCAAAGCCGCCCCCGACCTCCACCACAAAACGTGTGCTAGTTAAGGGACTTACGCGGTGCGCGTTTTTGCCTTCGGCAGAGCGGTGCTTTTTCATGGATGGTGCTGAGATGTTGGCGCAAAGCGCCACAATCTCAGCACACAAGCAAGCGAAGTACCATGCTGCCGCCGGCAGAACAAGCCGGTATCGCAGGCGACCGCGTAAGTCCTGTTAGTTACGCGAGCTATGTGGTAAAACCTTATGTTGAGCAATCCGCCACAAACCCGCAAAGACCAGATCCTCGACACCGCCGAGCGGCTATTCAGCGAGCGCGGCTACCACGCCACCACCATCCGCGAGATCGCGCACGCGCTCGAGCTCGAAGGCGGCAGCCTGTACAGCCACATCTCGGGCAAGCACGAGCTGCTGTACCAGATCGTGCTGCGTGGCAGCGAGCAGTTTTTGCGCGCGGCGCGCGAGTCGATCGCCGAGGGCGGCGGCGCGCGGGCACAGCTGCTGCGCTTCATGCAGCGGCACCTGGCGATCATCGCCGAGAGCCGGCCGCGCGCGATCGTGCACTTCCACGAGTGGCGCCACCTCGGCCCGCAGGCCCAGGCCGACATCCGCGCGCGCCGCGACGAGTACGAGGCCTACCTGCGCCAGATCATCCGCGAGGGAGTGGCGCGCGGCGAGTTCGCGGCCGGCGACGAGCGAGCGATCGGGCTGCACGTGCTCTCGCTGCTGAACTGGACATACCAGTGGTACCAGCCCGGCGGCACGTGGAATGCTCGTGATCTAGCCGAGCAGTATTTCGAGCTGCTCATGCGCGGGCTGGCGCCGCATTAAACGCGGCCTCAGGCCACACACGATCCGTTCACAATGAGGTGAATGATGCAACACACGCCGATCGTCGCCGATCCGGCAAACCGCACCAGGCCACGGCTGGCCCCTGCCCCCATCGCCGCCAGCGACTGGCGCGAGGTGGCGCGCCTGCTGCTGACATCGCGCGCGCTCGACCAGCTCGAGGAAGACGAGCTGCTGCCGAGCGGCAAGATCCGCTACCAGTTCTCGGCGCGCGGCCACGAGCTTGCGCAGATCCTGCTCGGGCTGAGTCTGACGCACCCCCACGACGCCGCGACGGTCTACTATCGCTCACGCCCGTTCATGCTCGCCAGCGGCCTTTCGGCTGAAGAAGCGCTGTGCAGCACCATGGCGCGCGTCGGCAGCATGAACGGCGGGCGCGACATCGGCACGGTGTTCAACATGCCCGCGCGCGGCCACGGCACCGTGCTACCCATGACCGGCGATGTCGGAGGCCAGTACACCCCGGCCGCCGGCTGGGCGCAGGCGATTCGCTACCGCCAGCACGTGCTCGGCGAGGCCGAATGGCAGGGCGCGCTGGCGGCCGCGCTTGGCGGCGACGGCTCGACCGCTACTGCCGGTTTTTGGGCGGCGCTGAACATGGCCGCGACGCTGGCGCTGCCCATGCTGTTCTTCATTGAAGACAACGGCTACGCGATCTCGGTGCCGAGCACGCTCCAGATGCCCGGCGGCGATATCCTGGCGAATCTGGCGGCGTTTGGCGGCACCCTGCTGCTCGACGGCGACGGCGCCGACCCGATCGAGGCGCTCGGCCGGATCGAGCAGGCGCTGGCGCATATTCGCTCGGGCAGCGGCCCGGCGCTGCTGCGTCTGCGCGTACCCCGGCTCAACGGCCACTCATCGGCCGACAGCCAGAGCTACAAAGACACGAGCGTGCAGGCGGCCGAGCGCGAGCGCGACCCGCTGCCGCGCCTGCGCGCGCTGCTGCTCCAGCACGGCTGGAGCGCACAGCAGTGGGATGACCTCGCCACGCAGGTGGCCGCCGATGTGCGCCGCGCCGCCGAGCGCGCCCACAATCAGCCCGAACCCGACGCGCACGACAGCACGCGCCACGTGTTCTTCGACCCGTGCTGCCCGCAGCAGGCCGGCGGCATCCAGCCCGAGATCCTGGCGGTGCGCCTGCCGCTGGGCGTGGCCGAGCCGCAGCACGGCGGCGCGCGCGTCAATATGGTCGACGCGATCCGCCAGACGCTCGACTGCGAGCTTGGGCTGAACCCGCGCATGGCCGTGTTCGGCGAAGACGTGGGCCTGAAAGGCGGCGTACACGGCGCGACGCGCGAGCTACAGGCGCGCTACGGCGCCGAGCGCGTCTTCGACACCTCGCTCTCGGAAGAGGGCATCGTCGGGCGCGCGGTGGGCATGGCGCTGTGCGGCCTGCTGCCGGTGCCCGAGATCCAGTTCCGCAAATACGCCGACCCGGCCATGGAGCAGCTGACCGACTGCGGCACCATCCGCTGGCGCACCGCCAACAATTTCGCCGCGCCAGTCGTCGTGCGCATCCCAATCGGCTTCAGCAAGCGCAGCGGCGACCCGTGGCACAGCATGTCGGGCGAGGCGATCTTTGCGCACACACTCGGCTGGCGCGTGGCCTTCCCCTCGAACGCGGCCGACGCAGCCGGGCTGCTGCGCGCTGCGCTGCGCGGCGGCGACCCGGTGTTTTTTCTCGAGCACCGCGCCCTGCTCGACACAGCCGACGGCCGCGCGCCATACCCTGGCGACGACTACCTGCTGCCGTTCGGCCAGGCCGCGCTGCGCCAACCCGGCCAGCTGCTGACGATCGTCACGTGGGGCGCGATGGTGCCGCGCTGCATCGAGGCCGCCGCGCAATTCGGCGGCGATGTCGAGATCCTCGACCTGCGCACGCTCATACCGTGGGATCGCGCTGCGGTGCTCGACTCGGTGCGCAAAACCGGGCGCTGCCTGGTGGTGCACGAAGACACCTGGACCGCCGGCTTTGGCGCCGAGGTGGCCGCCACCGTGGCCCACGCGGCCTTCGCCTGGCTCGACGCGCCAATCGGCCGTGTGGCTGCGCCCGACTGCCCCGTGCCCTATAGCGCCACGCTTATGTCAAATATCATTCCGACGGCCGAGCTAATTCGCGCGAAGATCGAGGAAGTGCTGGCCTTTTAGCCGCCGGCAAGCAGTCCGTATGGCTCTACTCGCCGATCACTGCTGGCGACTGCGAAACGGAGATTGTTATGACAACAGGGCATGCGAACGACACCGCTCGCGCGGAAGCCTTCAAGCAGCACATCGCCGCCGGTGGCAAGGTTGAAGCGAGCGACTGGATGCCCGGCGAGTATCGCCACGCGCTGATCCGCTTCATCGAGATGCACGCAAACAGCGAGCTAATGGGCGTGCTGCCCGAGCGCGAGTGGATCATGCGCGCGCCCACGCTGCGGCGCAAGCTGGCGCTCACCGCGAAAGTGCAGGACGAGGTAGGCCACGCCCAGCTGCTGTACCGCCTGGCCGAAGACCTGGGCAAGCCGCGCGCGCAGATGATGGACGACCTGCTGGCCGGGCGCACGAAATTCCACAACGTGTTTCACTACCCGACCCAGAGCTGGGCCGACGTGGGCGTGATCGCCTGGCTGGTCGACGCGGCGGCGATCCTCAGCCAGAAGGCGCTGCTCGGCACCAGCTACGCACCCTACGCCCGCACCATGCAGCGGATCTGCTGGGAAGAAAGCTTCCACATCAAGCACGGCTACGACATTGTCGTGACGCTCGCCGGCGGCACGGCCGCGCAGCGCGCGCTGCTGCAGGATGCGCTGAACCGCTGGTGGGGGCCGCTGATGCAGATGCACGGCCCGCCCACGCCGCCCGAGCACGACCGCGACCTGACGCTGTGGCGGATCAAGACGCGCGGCAACGAAGATCTGCGCCGCGACTTCATTGCCACGTACGTGCCGCGCGTGTGGGAGCTGGGCCTCGCGCTGCCCGACCCGGCGCTGCGCCGCGCTGACAACGGCAGCTGGGAGTATAGCCCGCCCGATTGGGCCGAGCTGCGCACGGTGGTGGGCAACCACGGCCCGCGCAGCGCCGAACGGCTGGCGTTCCGCCGGCTGAACTACGAGCAGGGCGCCTGGGTGCGCGAAACCATGGCAGGTGAGCAAGCTCGCACTCAAACCTGCGGCATTTGAACGAGCGGAGGCGCTATGGCAGCCGAACCAACCGTCTACGAGGTATTCCGCCGCGAGAAGCCCGGCGCGCCAATGACGCACGCCGGAAGTGTGGGCGCGCCCAGCCCCGACCTCGCGCTGATCTACGCCCGCGAGATCTTCGGACGGCGCGGCGAAAGCGACGCGCTGTGGATCGCACCGCGCAGCGCCTTCCAGCTACTCGACGACCAGGACATCCTGCGCCCGGTGCTCGACCGCTCGCACCGCACCGTTGAGGGCTACCGCATGCGCGATAAGCGTGAGCAGCTGCTCAGCCAGCTCGAGACAAAACGCTGAGATCGCAGCGCGACACACGCGGAAAGGAGCGCGCCGTGGCTCTGGAGACACCGCCCGCCACGCAGGAGCGCGATCACACGCGCGCGGCGCTGGCCGAGCTGCTGCTGGCCCTGGCCGACGACGAGTTCGTGACCGGCTACGCCAACAGCGAGTGGACTGGCATCGCGCCGATACTGGAAGAAGATATTGCCTTCAGCTCGCTGGCGCAAGACGAGCTGGGCCACGCCAGGCTGTTCTACGAGCTGCTGGCCGAGCTGCGGGGCGGCGCGGTTTCGCCCGACGAGATCGCCTACGACCGGCCACCCGAAGGCTTTCGCAACGCCCAGCTGGCCGAGCGGCCGCGCGGCGACTGGGCCTACAGCGTGTCGCGCCAGTTTCTGTACGACACCGCCGACTACGTGCGGCTGGAGTGCTTGCTGGGCAGCCGCTACACCCCGCTGGCTCAGGCGGCGGCGAGCGTGATCCGCGAAGAGCGCTACCACCTGCTGCACGCCCACACCTGGCTCGCGCGCCTCGCGGCCGGCGACACGGCGCGCGAGCGCCAGCACGCAGCATTCACCGCGCTGTGGCCCGACGCGCTAGGCCTGTTCGAGCCGCTGCCCGGCGAGGCCGCGCTGGTCGAGTCGGGCATCCAGCCGGCCCCGTCGGCGGCGCTGTGCCAGCGCTGGCTCGAGCAGATCGAACCAATGCTGCGGCAGCTCGGCCTGCCGTGGCCATTCGCCCAGCGCGCGGCCGGCTGGGAGCCGCTGCTCGCGCCACACTACGGCGGGCGCGCCGGGCGCCACAGCCGCGAGTTCGCCCAGCTCTACGACACGATCACAAGCGTGCGCCGGCTCGAGCCGGGCGCGCAGTGGTAGAATAGCGCGGCGATGATCGACGAACACGACATCTGGCAGGCACTGCGCGAGCTGCCCGACCCCGAGATCCCGACCATCAATCTGGTCGACCTCGGCGTGATCTTGAGCGTCGAGCTCGACGCCGGGCGGCGCTGCGCGCGTGTGCTGCTGCTGCCGACATTCAACGGCTGCCCGGCGATCGAGCTGATGCGCGACCAGATCCGCGCGCGCCTGGAGCAGCTCGGCCTCGAGGCACGCGTCGAGCTTGCGCGCGAGGTGCGCTGGAGCACCGAGCGGATCAGCGCCGCTGGGCGCGCGGCCCTGGCTAGCGCCGGAATTGCGCCGCCCGGCGTCCCCGGCAGCACACTCATCCCGCTGATCGAGCCCGCGCGCTGCCCGCACTGCGGCTCGCGCCACACCACGCTCGAGAGCGCCTTTGGGCCTACGCTGTGCCGCGCGATCGGCCACTGCCGCGACTGCCAGCAGCCATTCGAGCAATTCAAACCACTGTAGCGAGGCAACTATGACCGACGAGCCAACAGTTCTGTACGATCTCTCGGCTGGCGTCGCGACGATTACACTCAACCGGCCGCGGGCCTACAACGCATTCACCCGGCAGATGCACGCCGAGCTGATGGACGCACTGGCGCGCGCCGAGGCCGACCCGGCGGCGCGCTGCCTGGTGATCAGCGGCGCAGGCAAGGCGTTTTGCAGCGGCCAGGATCTCAACGACCTGCCGCCCGATGTCGATTTTGGCGCGCTGCTGCGCGAGCGCTACAACCAGCTGGCGCTGAAGCTCCAGGCACTGCCCAAACCGGTGCTGGCGGCGGTGAATGGCGTGGCCGCCGGCGCTGGTATGAGTCTCGCGCTGGCCTGCGACATGCGCGTGGCGGCGGCTGGCGCGCGCTTCGTGGCGGCGTTCGCGAACATCGGCCTGGTGCCCGACACCGGCATGACCTACCTGCTGCCGCGTCTGATCGGCTACGCGCGCGCGCTCGAGCTGTGCATGCTCGGCGGCACGCTCGACGCGACCACAGCCCACAGCTATGGCATGGTGAATGTGGTGGCCACGGCCGAGGAATTCCCCGGCGCGGTGCGCCAGCTGGCCGAGCGCCTGGCCGGCGGCCCAACCGGCGCCCTCGGGCTGATCAAGCGCGGCTTCGCGCTGGCCCAGGACGCCACGCTCGAGCGCGTGCTCGAATACGAGGCCGAGCTTCAGCAGGTGGCCGGCGCGGGCGCCGAATACGCCGAGGGCGTGGCGGCGTTTCGCGCGAAGCGCCCGCCGCGCTTCCAGTAGGCCGCCCAACTCACACGCCGCCGACCATGCCTGTGGTCGGCGGCGTACGGGTGCGTTCTAGCGCGGGCAGCTGTTGGCCGAAGCGATGGCTTGAAATAGCGGCAGCGCCACTCATTCACACGAGTTACGCGGTGGAGGTTCGGGGGCGGCTTTGCCGCCACCGAAAACTTCCTTTTTGGCCGTTCGCGGCCAAAAAGAGATGATTTTGGAGGGCTTGCGCCCTCCAAGCCTCCCGCGCGGGAGGACACCGCATAAGTCTCAAAGGGTTTCACTTGACAAAAAGGAGGGTCAGACGCCAACTTTTGGTATGATCACGCGTGCCAAGACCTGATCAGCCAAAGGAGAATCCGATGTCTACCTCACGCTGTATGATAGCACATCCCAGCAGTTGACCGCGCAGCCGTTAAATGCGCTCGCCAGCCAGATCGAAACCCTGGCGTTGCTGGTGGTCGGCGAGTAGCCAAAGTGTCTCGGCCCAAATTGGGAAACTTGCCTCGAGCGATGCCGCTGGACACCACCTTAAGCCGCCAAAGAACAACGCATTCGGCGCTTGCTCGATAACGAGCGTATCACGCAGGAGGAACACTATCAGCCGGTCGCCAAACTGGCGCTCCACGGCTTGAAAGCGCAGCGGGTGCAACTGCTGATCGACCGCGTCCCGCTGCGCGATATCCACAACATTCTGTGGTAAGCATCGGTTTTCGCCGACGCCTGCCCTACTGGCCTGGCTTGCGTTGCCCCATCGCGGACAGAGTGGACGATTTCGGCTGACCAAAAGAAGCTTCTGGGCTCCGCGCTGGCGCTGTTGTCTGAACGGGTGCGTGAGCGGACCACGGCGATAGTGAGTTCTGCAGCCAGAGCTGTTTGCTCGCGCGCGAGCGCGGCCATGATGGTTTGTTGGGGCATCCCTGGGCACACGCTGCTCGCGCTCACCCCAGATGGTGATGCGACGGCGCTTTCGAAGTGGCTGCCCAATCGCGACACGGTTGCCTATCTCAATGGCGTGTATCTGACCGAGGAACGCATTGGGCCGGTGAATATCCTGGCTTGGTGGGCCAAAGATACCGAGGGCAAACCAATCGCATGCGGTGATGACAAACCTGCCGGCGAATTGGCAGACCTACCGGCTTGGCAGTCGGCGCATGTGGATCGAGACGGTCTTTCGTGACTGGCAGAGCGGGGGCTTTTACCTGATGAGAGCGGCGTCACTGACCGCGAGCGGTTTGCGCGATTGTTGCTGCCACTGGTGATTGCATATGTGTGGCTGGTCGCAGTCGGGCGCTGGGTCGTAAAGCGTGGCTACCGTCATTTGGTCGATGATGGTGCGGCGCGCAGCGCCGGAAGTGTTGCGCCTGTTTCAGATTGGTGTGCTCTGAAGGAGCGCTTGGGAGTTACACCCAAGCGCTGCCAATGGTCTGGATCTTGTACCGGTAATCCTCCCATGGACTGATACCCTTTGAGCCGCATAAGTCCTGTAATTCAAAAAAAGAGCGAACCTCGCTTCTATTGCGAGATCCGCTCATTTCCGGGGAGCGTATGGGCGCTACTGCGTGAAACCGCTATTGATTGAGCTGTACATTGTGCTAACTTTGCCTCCAATAACCGTTAGCACCGCGACAATCACGACCATTACGAGCATCAGCAGCAAGCCATACTCCACCAAGCCTTGCCCCTCGGTCTGGCACAAAAACCCTCGTACCATAGGAGGCCGTCCTTGCAACAAGTGCGCTCGGAAGAATAAAGGAACAAATACACGCCAATCATATGCTTTGCATATGAACAGTGAATGAAAATATTGGTGTATAAAAGGAAATCTACGATGGATATACGTACTGTGGCAATATTAGGCGGCGGCACCATGGGCGCGGGTATTGCGCAGGCGGCGCTGGCGGCCGGGTCTAGCGTGGCGCTATTCGACACCAGCGCTACCGCGCTGGTGGCGGCCCAGGCGCGGATCGCAGCCGGGTTGGAGAAACAGGGCGCAGCGCAGGCTGCCAGGCGCCTCACGACGAGTAGCGACCTGGCCACGGTGGCAGGCGCCGATCTGGTGATCGAGGCAACCCCCGAGCAGCTCGACCTCAAGCGCGATCTGCTAGCGCGCGCTGGCGCGCTCTGCCCAGCCCCCGCCATCCTCGCCAGCAACACCAGCTCGCTGCCGATCGCCGCGCTGGCCGCCGCCTGCCCCGGCGCCGAGCGCGTGGCCGGGCTGCATTTCTTCAACCCGGTGCACCGCATGGCGCTGGCCGAGGTAGTGCGCGCGCCCGCCACCGACGACGCCACGATCGAGCGGCTGCTGGCGTTCGCGCGCGCGCTCGGCAAAACGCCAGTGCTGGTGCGCGATACGCCCGGCTTCGTGGTGAACCGCGTGGCCCGGCCATTCTACGGCGAGGCGCTGCGCCTGCTGGGCGAACAGGCCGCCGATCCTGCCGCGATCGACCAGGCGCTGCGGCTGGCCGGCGGCTTTCCGCTTGGCCCATTCGCGCTCATGGACCTGATCGGCATCGACGTGAACTTCGCCGTCACGCGCTCGATGTACGAGCAATCGTTCGGCGAGCCGCGCTACCGCCCGCACCCCATCCAGCAGCAGATGCTGCTGGCCGGCCGGCTTGGCCGCAAGAGCGGGCGCGGCTTCTACGACTACGGAAAGCCAGAAACCGAAAACACCGAAGCACGCGCCGGCTCGCAGCCGGATCTGGATCCTGGATCCACATACCCGGTGCTTGTCAGCAGCGGGTCGTGGGCGCCCGGCCTGAGCGCGCTGCTGAGCGCGGCCGGCATACCCGCAGCCGACGAGCTGCCCTACGACGATCGCACGCCGGTCGCTGCGGCATTCGTGCAGGCCGGGCGCGGCGAAGGCGGCCCCGACCTGCTGATGGTGCTCGACCGGCAGCTGCCGCCCGCTACGCCGATCTTTGCGCAGTGCGCCGACACCTGCGCCAGCGACCTGGCGGCGCTGCTGCATCACCCCGAGCGGCTGGTCGGCTTCGACGGGCTGTTTACCGACGGCGCGATCACGCTGGCCGCCACCCCCGTGCTCGCTCCTGCCGCGCGCGCCCTCGCCGAAGCGCTGGTGCGGCGCGTAGGGCGCACGCCGATCTGGGCTGCCGACACGCCGGGCCTGATCGTGCCGCGCGTGGTAGCGGCGCTGGCAAACGAAGCCGCGTTCGCGCTCGGCGAGGGCGTGGCCGACGCCTCAACCATCGACACGGCCATGCGGCTGGGCGCGAACCACCCGATCGGGCCGCTGGCGCGAGCGCGCGCGCTCGGCTACGACCGCGTGGCCGCGATCCTCGACCACATGCACGCCGAGTATGGCGAAGAGCGCTACCGCGTGGCCCCGGCGCTGCGCCGCGCGGCGCGCCTCGGGCAGCTGTAGGGCGCGAGCCGCTGCCGCGTGGCACGGCTAGCTGCCGAGGGCCGAGGACGCCAACTGCATTCGCTTGATTACTGACACTTTGGTGGGGGTTTGGGGCGCTTCGCCGCCACCAAATTTCTTATTGTGTCGCACTACGCGGCTTCACCACCTAGTGCAACACAATCGAGAAGTGAGCAAGCAAACAGCGTATAAAGGGATGGCCTCGAAAAACGCTGCTCGAACCCTCAACCGTGCCAACAAACCCTTTACAAAGCAGAACATATGTGCTATGATACAGCACAGCCAGGCAGCAACGCGCCGGCAAAGCGGAGTAGAACGCATAGATACGAGTAGATGACCGCGCGCGGTCTTCGCCAAGGAGGGTTCCATGTTCCAGCGGTTGGACGAGCTACAAACCGGCACCCTGTATATTCTCACGGGCCAGGCCGGCGCCGGCAAATCGCACCTCGCCGCCAGCGCCCGGCGCAGCGGCACGCTCTGGGTGCTCGACACCGAAGGCGCGGCCCAGAACCTGGCCGGCAAGCCGGGAATCCACCGGCGCATCCAGGTAATGCAGTCGCTCTCGCTGAAAGCGCTAGTCGAGGCGATGGACGAGATCCGCAAGCTCGGCAAGCCCGGCGACACAGTGCTGCTCGACTCGATCTCGAAAGTGTTTCAGGCGATGCGCGCCTACGCGCAGCGGCGCGCCGGCGCCGAGACCGACCGCAAAACCGGGGTGGGCTTCGACGAGCACGCCTCGATCAACCGCAATATGCAGGCGGTATACACTGGCCTGACGGAGCTGAAGCAGGCTGGCTTCCACGTCGTGATCATCGGGCACCTGGCGCGCAAGTACCGCGCCGACAGCGCCGGCCTGCAGGACGAAGGGCTGCGCGTGCTGGCCGACGAGCAGATCGCCTACGAGGCCGACGCAATGCTGCTGGTCGAGCGCGAGGGCGACGAGCGTACGATCACGCCGATCATCAAGCCGCCGCGCCCAGCGCACCTGAAGATGAACAAGCGCTACCCAGCCACGCTGGCCACGCTCTACCCCGACATGGTGCCCGACGGCGAGAAGCCGGCCGCGCGCAAGGCCGAGCGTACCGCCGCGCGCAAAGCCGAGCCGGCTAGCTCCCCCGCCGCCGAGCCCGCCAGCGAAGAGGATGAGCCGGCCGACGACGTGGCCTTCGCGGCAGCACCCGCCCAGGCTGCCCCAGCAGGCGTTGCCGCGCCGCCGCGCGACCCGGCCGAGGCCGAGCAGCGCTTCTTCAACCGCTACGGCGACGTGATCGGCGGCGATAGCTGGCCGGCAGTGCAGAGCTACCTGCGCAGCCGCGCGCCCAAGCCCACCACCGTCGAGGGCTGGATCGCGGCGGCCGAGGCTGTGCGCGACCGCGCGCGCCAGGGCTCGCCTCCCGCGATGGCGGCGTAGCGTCGCCCGCGATCTTCGGGCCTGCGCAACCGCGCTCGTGCGCATTGCGCATTCTTTAAACTACACGAGAAACGCGGTGTCCTCGCGCGTGGGAGGCTTGGAGGGCGCAAGCCCTCCAAAATCACTCTTTTTGGCTGGTCGCGGCCAGCCAAAAGGAAGTTTTCGAGGGCGGCAAAGCCGCCCTCGCCCCCCCACCGCATAACTCGGGTAAACTACAGCTGGTGTATATGCAGTTTTCCGCATTTCGCGCCGAAAACTGCACATAGCGGCATCGGGGCGGCGCTCTTCCGGCGCTTGCATTCTCACTGCGCCCGGTTTGCCGCGTATTGTTGTGGCTGCTCCCATTCCACGGCCACCTCGTCGCTCCACAGCCCCAGAAACCAGTTGCCGCAGCGCAGCCACGCCTGCCGCACCTGCCCCTGCTCGTCGCGCAACGTTATGTAGTACACCGTCTGGCCTTTGCTGGTGCGCCAGAAGAACGGCCCGCGATCGAACAGCCGGCTTTGGCGCTCAAGCACCTGATAGCCCTGCGCCTGCGCCCAACGGTCGATCAGCGCGGCCGATCGCCGGCGCTCCCAGCGCATCGATACGATCACGAGCAGCAGACCGATCAGCATCCAGAGGAAGATGAAGATATAGCCCATTACGATGCTCCCTGTGTGTTTGGCGCAGGCGCCAGCCCCAGTTGCTGGTATGATCTACGCGCCACCAGTGCGCAGGTTCCACAAAGCTGGCGGCCCACGAGCCTGGGCTTTAATCTGCTTCCTGCCGAATGTGGTAATATCGCCGCAGCATTCTCAGAGGCTGTTTGAACTGGGCGACCTGAAGAGGCTTTGCCGCTCCGCAAGAATCAGCGCGAAGCGCTGCGCCGCTCGCGCTGGCTGTTGCCCAAACAGGCTCACCACCACCGGAGGAAGCAATGGGGCTTGAAGTGTTCGAGCGCGGCACGCTGCCGCGCTGGGCCAGGGTTCGCCAGCACCTGCACGACGCGGCGATTGGCGACGTAGCCGCAGCGGTGGCGGGCGAGTTCGCGCGCCCGGCTGTGGCCGCGGCTATCGCGCCGGGCGCGCGTGTGGCCCTGACCGCCGGCAGCCGCGGGATCGACCGGATCGAGCTGGTGCTGGCCGCGGCCGCGCGCGAGGTGCGCCGGCTTGGCGGCGAACCGTTTGTCGTGCCGGCGATGGGCAGCCACGGCGGCGCAACCGCCGCGGGCCAGCTTGCGCTGCTGGCCGAGTACGGCATCACCGAGGCAAGCGTAGGCTGCCCGATCCGCGCCAGCATGGAGACGGTGCTGCTAGGCCAGGCGCCCAGCCCGGCGGCAAGCCCCGATCAGCCGGTGCCAGTTTGGTTCGACCGGATCGCCTACGAGCAGGCCGACGTCGTCGTGCCGGTGGGGCGCGTCAAACCGCACACCGACTTCCACGGCCCCACCGAGTCGGGGCTGCTGAAGATGATCGCGATCGGCCTGGGCAAGCAGAAGGGCGCCGATACTTTTCACTCGCGCGGCTTCGCCACATTCCACGAGCTGATCCCGGCGGTGGCGCGCACCACGCTGGCACTTGTGAACATCCCGTTCGGCCTGGCGCTGATCGAGGATGGCTACGGCCGGCTGGCGCATGTCGAGGCCGTGCCGGCGGCGCGTATGTGCGAGCGCGAGCAAGAGCTGCTGCTGCTGGCGCGCGAATGGATGCCCAGCCTGCCTGGCGAGCGCATCGACGTGCTGATCATCGACGCGATCGGCAAAGACATCAGCGGAATTGGCGCCGACACAAACGTGATCAATCGCTACTACAGCGGCCCGCTGCCATTCAAGCCCGAGATCAACCGGATCGTCGTGCGCGACCTGACGCCGGCTACCGAGGGCAATGCCACCGGCATGGGCCTGGTCGATATCGTGCTGCGCCGCCTGGCCGATAAGATCGACTTCGAGCAGACGTATATGAACTGCCTGACCGCCAAGACGCCGCAGGGCGCGCGCATGCCGCTGGCCGCCGCCAACGACCGCCAGGCGCTGCTGATCGCGCTGGTGTGCTGCCTGAACCTCGAGGCCGAGCAGGCGCGGATCGCGCGCATTCCCGATACCAAACACCTCGAGGAGCTGTGGGCTTCGGAGCCGCTGCTGCCCGAGCTGCTGGCTACCGGCCGCGTCGAGCTGCTGGGTGCGCCCGAGCCGATCGCATTCGGCGATGATGGAATGTTTGTTGAAAGCAGCTGGTAGTAGGCAGGCCGCAGCGCGCTGCTGGCTGCCCTGCGCGGTTTGTTCAAGTATGCTCGACCGAACACGCACGACCTGGCGTACGACTGCGCGCTGGCCGCTGGTGCTGGCGTGGCTGGTGCTGCTGTGCGGCTGCGACATCGTGACGACGGCGGCGCCAACCAGCGCGCCGCGCCCGGTGCCAACGCTATTCCCAACCAGCGCGCGCCCGGCTGCACCGCCAGCCACCGACACGTCTGCGCCGGCCGACACCGGCTGGCAGCTTGGCAGCCCGGGTGTCGAGCTGCGGCACGTGCAGGCCAGCGCCGGCGCGCTGGTGGTCGTACGGCTCGACCCGGCGCGGGTTCGCTTGAGGGTAGCCTACGCCCCCGAGAATCCGCGCGGGCTTGGCAGATGGTTTGCCGAAACGCGCCCGCTTGCGGTGATCAACGGCGGCTTCTTCACCAAGGAGTATCGCGCCACCGCGCTGCTGATCAGCGACGGCGCGCCCAGCGGCGAGAGCTACGAGGGCTTTGGCGGCATGCTGGCGGTCGCACCCGACGGCGGGGTATCGATCCGCCCGCTGCGCGACCAGCCCTACGACGCGAGCGAGCCGCTCGACCAGGCGATGCAGTCGTTTCCGATGCTGGTGTTCCCCGGCGGCACGCCGGCCGAGATCGAGGACAATGGCGAGCGCTCGCGCCGCAGCGTGCTGGCGATCGACCGCGATGGCCGGCTGCTGCTGATCGTCGGGCCGGGCAGCGGGTTCACGCTGCCGGGGCTGGCGCAGTGGCTGGCGCAGAGCGACCTGGCGATCGACCGCGCGCTCAACCTCGACGGCGGATCTTCGACTGGGCTGTACCTGCGCGCCGGCGAGCTGTCGGAGTCGATCGACTCGTTTGGGCCGCTGCCGATCGTGCTGTTGATCGAGGCGCGGGCGTAGCGATTACGCGGCGCCGCCGATGTCGCGGCGGGCCAGCGCGCGGTAGGCAGCATAGCCAAACAGCGCGCTCCAGCCCACAATCACCAGCATGGCGTGGGGCGGCGAGGGCAGCCCAGCCAGATCGAGCGAGGGCGTAAGCACGGCCGGGTCGAGCCCGAAGCTGCGGCTGTTCTGCACCACCAGCGTGTTGATATTCGGCTGGATGACCAGGCTCACCAGAAACGCCAGCACGCCGCCGAGCTGCCCCAGCGCCGCAAGCGCGCCCAGGCCAACATCAAGCATCAGGAAGAGGAATCCGCCCGCCGCGCCGGCCAGCACCGAGCGCCCGGCGATCGCGCACGACACCGTGAGCAGCACATACGGCAGCATCACCAGCAGCGCGCGCAGCGCCGCCACCGGCAGCGCCAGCAGGTCGGCCGGGCGCAGGGCGCCGCGCCCGCCAAGCAGCCCGCCAAACACCAGCCCAAGCGCCGCGCCGGCCAGCAGCGTGAGCACCACGCCGGCCAGCAGCGCCAGCGCCAGCGCCGCGAGCTTTGCCAGCAGGTAGCGCCCGCGCCCAGGCTGGCGCGCGAGCTGCGCGCGCAGCGTGCCCCAGCCAAACTCGCTGCCAACTGCGCCGGCCGCCAGCACGATCGCGCACAGGCCGCCAACGCTGTTGACGTGGCCGAGCGCCGCGCCAAACACGCCGGGGAACGTGAGCTGAAGCCGGAACTGGCGCACCTGCGCTTCGCTCAGCAGCGCCAGGCGCACCGCGCCGCCACCCAGCGCGCCGTCGTGCAGCCCCACCACCATGAACTCGGTGAGGCGCAGCAACACGAGCAGCCCGATCAGCACCGCCAGCAGCGCCCAGGCCAGCGGCCGGCGCGCGAGCTTGAAGCATTCGGCGCGGATGAGGTTCAGCATAGCTGGCGCTTCCTCTTTTTGCCGGCGGCCGCGGGCAGGCAGGAAAATCGCACACAGATGCGCGCGTACCGTGCTGGCGCAGGCAAAAGCCCCGGCCGCGTAGCTCGTATCGCCTACGATATGGTCTGCAAGAAGAACTCTTCGAGGCTGGCGTCGCGGGCGCGGATCTCGGCGACGGCGATGCCCGCAGCGGCCAGCGCCATCGACAGCTCGGCGGCGCGCTCGGCCGGCGCGTCAACGAGCAGCGAGCCGCCGTGCGGGGCCACGCCCGCCACCCAGGCCAGGCCGCGCAGCAGCTCGGCGGCGCGCTCGGGCTCGGCGGCCACGCGCACCAGCACGCCGCGCCCGCGCCGCAGCAGCGCGGCCACCGGCCCGCAGGCCAGCAGGCGGCCGGCCTTGAGGATCGCCACCTCGTCGCAGACCTGCTCGACCTCGTGCAGCTGGTGGCTAGAAACAAAGATCGTGTGGCCGCTGGCGGCCAGATCGCGGATCAGCTCGCGGATCTCGCGCTGCCCGGCCGGGTCGAGCCCGTTGCTCGGCTCGTCGAGGATCAGCAGCCGCGGCTCGCGCAGCAGCGCTGCGGCGATGCCCAGGCGCTGGCGCATGCCCTGCGAGTAGGCGCGGTAGCGGTCGCGCGCGCGGTCGCTCAGCCCCACCGCCGCCAGCGCCGCCGCCGCCCGCCCATCCGGCAAGCCCTCGGCGCGCGCCAGCGCCAGCAGGTTATCGCGGCCCGACAGGTAGGGGTAGAACGCCGGCCCATCGATCATCGCGCCGACATCGGCCAGCGCTGGCGCCGGCTCGCGCCACACATCGCGCCCGAAGATCAGCGCGCGCCCGGCGCTGGGGCGCACCAGCCCGAGCAGCATGGCGATCGTGGTGGTCTTGCCGGCGCCGTTCGGCCCCAGAAAGCCAAACACCTGGCCGGCGGGCACCGCCATGCTGAGCGCGTCGACGGCCACGCGCGCGCCATAGCGCTTGCTGAGCCCCTCGGTGACGATCGCGTCCATGTGGCAGCCGTACACAGGTTGGCGGCGGCGCGCACGCCGCCGCGCACAGGTTGCGGGTTAGGCGTTCTAGATGCGGCCGAGCTCTTCCTCAAGCGCGGCCTGGGCAGCCTGCGGGTTGGCCTGGCCCTTCGAGGCCTTCATCACCTGGCCCACGAGGAACTTGATCGCCACGACCTTGCCGCTCTTGTAGTCGGCAACCGACTTGGGGTTGCTGGCGATCGCCTCGCGCGCCAGCGCCGCCAGCGCGTCGCCGCCGCCGATCACCGCTAGCCCGCGCGCGCGCACCACCTCGGCCGGCGCCGCGTCCTCGCGAAAGCTGGCCTCGAATACCTCTTTGGCGCTGGTGCGCGTGATCGTGCCCGCCGCGAGCAGCGCGATCACCTCGCCCACGAACTCCGGCCGGAAGCGCGCGCGCACGTCGGCCAGCGTCTCGCCGGTGTCTTTCGCCAGCCGGAACAGCTCGCCGGTGACCCAGTTGGCCACCTCGCGCGGCGCCAGGCCGTGCGCCCGCGCCGCCGCCACCGCGTCCTCGAAGTACTCTGCGTCGCCGCGCGCCACCGTCAGCACGTCGGCGTCCGCGGCGCTCAGGCCATACTCGCTCACAAAGCGCGCCCGCCGCGCGTCGGGCAGCTCGGGCAGCTCGCCGCGCCGCGCCTCGATCCAGGCATCGGAAAGCTTGAGCGGCGGCAGGTCGGGCTCGGGAAAATAGCGGTAGTCCTCCGAGCCCTCTTTCAGGCGCTGCTCGACCGTCACGCCGCGGTCTTCGTCCCAGCCGCGCGTCGACTGGCGGATCAGCTCGCCGGCGTCGAGCGCCTTCTTCTGGCGCTCGATCTCGTAGGTCAGCGCGCGCTCGACCGAGCGGAACGAGTTCATGTTCTTGATCTCGACCTTGGCGCCGTACTCTTTCTGGCCCTCGGGCCGCACCGACACATTCGCGTCGCAGCGCAGCGCGCCCTCTTCCATGTTGCCGGTGTTCACGCCGATCCAGCGCAGGATCTGCTGCAGCTTCTGGAAGTAGCGCTTGGCCTCCTCCGGCGAGCTAATGTCGGGGTCGGAGACGATCTCCATCAGCGGCACGCCGGCGCGGTTGAAATCGACCAGCGACGAGCCGTCGGGCTGGTGGTTGAGCTTGCCGGTGTCCTCCTCGATATGCACGCGCGTCAGGCCGACGCGCTTGGCGCCACTGTCGCCGTCGATCTCGACCCAGCCGGCCACGCACAGCGGGTCGTCGAACTGGCTGCGCTGGTAGGAAGATGGCAGGTCGGGGTAGAAATAATTCTTACGGCTGATGACGTTGTCGTGCTGGATGCGGCAGTTGAGCGCCAGCCCGGTGCGCGCGGCCATCTCGATCGCGCTGCGGTTGATGTAAGGCAGCGCGCCGGGCAGGCCCATGCACGTAGGGCAGACGTGGGTATTGGGCGCGGCGCTGGCGACCTCGGCGCTACAGCCGCAGAACATCTTCGACTTGGTGCGGATCTGGGCGTGTACCTCGAGCCCGATCGTGACCAGGTATTCCATTGGTTTTCCTCTTTGTGATCACGGCCTGGGCCAATTATAGCATGTTCGGAACAGCGCGCTGTGCCGGCGAGCAGCGCCCGGCGCGCATGCCTCAGGGCCAACCGGCACGCGCTGCCGCACCACGTGGGGGTTTGGGGGCGGCAAAGCCACCCCCAAAATTTCTTGTGTTGCACGACATGGCTTTGCCACGTCGTGCAACACAATCGATACATGATCAAGCGAACAGCGTATCACGCAGGCTTCCAGAGCCAAGCGCAGGGCGATTCTCCACGCTCGAACGCTCTGCTACGGCACGCCGCGCTACAGATCCAGCTTGGCGTTTTCGCCGATGTCGGCGCGCGTACCGGTGGCGAGCGCCTTCACAAAGCCGGCCAGCGCCACAAATTTGCTCGACGGCGCGTCCCAGTACTCGGCCTGCTCGACGCGCACGCGCAACAGCGCAAGGTCGGGGTCGTCGAGCCCCTGCGCGAACCAGGCCTTGTACAGCGGGCTCCACAGCTCGCGTATCTTCTCGCGGTCGCGCAGCAGCTCGGCCGTGCCCGACACCGAAACATAGCGCTGGTCGTCGGGCTGGGCATAGCTGACATTCACGCGCGGGTCGGCGCTGATCTCGTGGGCCTTGGGCGAGCTTGCGCCCACAAAAAACCACAGGTCGCCGTCGAACTCGACCTGCTGCGTACCCATCGGCCGGCTGCGCAGCGCGCCGTCGGCCTCGATCGTGGTGAGCATGGCGATCTTGATGTCCTTGATCAGCGCGCCAAGCGTGCGAATGGCCTGCGCGCGCGTCGGGTGATCGGTCATGAAACGCTTCTCCTGCTGGGCCGCCTGCCCGAGCATGCCTCGGCAGGCGGCGCATTCGTCGTGTACAATACGAGGCACACAGCTAGCAAGCGCTGTGCCACTTCATCGGTGGGTTCTTCGCTGGCGAGCAATGCCGCTCGGGAGTGAGAGGAACGTGTATGATCCACCGGCACTGGATCAGGGGCTGGTTGCTGCTCTGGCTATGCTCCATGTGCACGCCCAATCTCGCAGCGCCTGCCGCCACCAGCGGCCCGGCCGCGCTGTCGCCGCGCCAGTACCTGCCGCGTGCCACGCTGTTCTCGCCCTACCTGACCGACACGCTGCCGCGCGCCACGTACGCCAATATTCTGGCCATGGTCGAGCCGAGCAGCGGCCTACCGCACGACAAGCTTGATGCCACGCTGCTCGACATTGTGCCCCAGCTCGCATCCACGCACCGGGTGCCGTTCACCAGCACCGCGCCCAGCGCGCAGCTGGCGGCGCGCCGCTGTGCCGACGTAGCCTGCCGCCACAGCGGCGGCTACGGCCTGGAGCTGCGCTACAGCATGCCGCAAAATGCCTGGGGCAGCTTTAACATCGACCCAGACGCGTTTGACGTGAGTCGGGCGAGCTACCTCGAGCTGTGGGTCAAAGGCGCGCGCGGCGGCGAGCGCCTTGAAGTGGTGCTTTGGAGCAACTGCCAGGCTGGCTTCCCTGGCCGCCCCGACAGCGCATTGATCAGCGCAGGAGCAGGCTGGGCGCGACGGCGCATCCCGCTGGCCGATGTGCGCCGCTACGCCAACCTGTCGTCGCTGTGCCGGCTGAGCATCGGCTTCAACGACCACATCCACCCCGGCGGTACGATCTACGTCGACGACATTGCGTTTGTCGACGCCGCCGGCAGCCGCGTGCCGGTGCCACTCGACGAGACGACCAATGTCACCAATATCGGCCTGTATATGGCCAGCGTCGTCGGCGCGCTTGAGCTGGGCTGGCAGCCACATGCCGAGGGGCTTGCCCGGCTCGGCTCGGCGCTTACCAGCCTCGAGCGGCTACCGAAATCACACGGCTTCCCGCACACGCACAACCACGTCGTCTCGCTCGCGCCCAAGCGCCCCGCTACCATCAGCGACGGCGACCGCTGCATACAGCCCGGCACTGCTCCACCAATCGCACCCGACGAAACCAATCTATTCTCGACTGTGGATCTCGGCTTGCTAGCAGCTGGCCTGATCGTGGTGCGGCAGGGCGTTGCCGAGCTCTCAGGGCGAGCGGGGGCGCTGCTCGCGGCGATGGACTGGGCCTGGCTGTACGATCCGGCGGCCGGGCTGATGTATGGCTGCCGCGCATTCGATGGCACGCCCTCGACATGGTGGCACTACGACTGGCTAGCAGCCGACTCGCGGCTGGCGCAGCTCATCGCCATCGGCGCAGGCGCAGCTCCGGCACAGTCGTGGCAAAACCTCCGGCGCGACCACGAACCGCCACGCTGCGCCGCTGCGAGCGAGTGGCATTTCGAACCAGGGTGGGACGGCGGAGGACTATTCATGGCTCTGATGCCGGCGATCTTCCTCGACGAGTCGGGCGGCGAGCTAGGCGCCTCGGCGCTCCATTTCGTCCACGATCAGATCTGCTTCGCCAGCCAGCGCGCCCCAGCTTGGGGCTGGTCGGCCACGGCGTTGCCGCCCTTTGGCGCCGCATACTGCGGCTATGGCCGGCTGTGCGACGACATACTGGCGCCGCACGCCAGCATACTCGCCGCCACGCTGCTGACTTCTGCCGAGCTGGCCGGCAACCTCCAGGCGCTCGAACAGCTTGGCGCGCGCCCGCCCGCCAGCGATGGGCTGCACACCTACGATTACGGCTTTCGCGCCTCGGCGAGCTGGCGTACTGGCGAGGTCGCGACACTGTCGCTGCTGCTCGATCAGGCCATGGCATTCTTGAGCCTGGCGAACGCCGCCAGCGGGAATCGCATTCGCGCGCTGTTCTGCCGCGACCCGATCGCCCAGGCCGCGACGACCCAGATCGCCGACTACGCCGGTAGTTGCGGTTGAGCATGTCACAAAAGCGCGGCCGGCGGTGTTACATAGACAAAGGCCACACGCGCTGGCCCGGCAGAACAGGCGCAGTAGCAATGACCAGCCAGCCGCTGACCAGGGATCATATGGCAAGCGAATCGGACGAGGCACTGCTTCAGCAGGTGCGCTGCGGCGATGCCGACGCGTTCGAGCGCCTGTTCCTGCGGCACTACAGCCAGGTGTACCGGGTGCTCTACAACCTGCTGGGCAGCCGCGAGGAGGCCGAGGACATCGCGCAAGAGACCTTTCTGGCGCTGCTCGATCGGCCGCCGCCGGCCAATGGCGCGGCGCTGATCGCCTGGCTGTGCCGGGTGGCGCTGAACCGTGGCTACAATCTGCTGCGCGGGCAACGCCGCGCACGGCAGCACGCCGAGCGCCTGGCCGAGCCGCCCGAGCAGATCGACCCGTACGGCGAGGCGTTGCGCGCCGAAGATCGGGCGCGCGTGCGCGCGACGATCGCCGAGCTGCCCGAGCGCCAGGGCCAGCTGCTGCTGCTGCGCTATGCCGGCCTGGCGTACGCCGAGATCGCAGCCGTGCTCGACCTTGCGCCTGGCTCGGTCGGCACGCTGCTGGCCCGCGCCGAGCGCGCGTTCCTCGAGCGCTACCAGCGCGATTACCCGGCCGAAGCCCGGCCGGGCGAGCAAGAAGGTTAGGACGCCATGCGCACATGCTACGATGAAGGAACCCTGCGCGCCTACCTGGACGGCGAGCTGCAGCCACTCGCGCGCGCGGCGGTGGCCGAGCATATCGCCGGCTGCCGTGGCTGCGAAGCCGCGCTCGCCGCTCTGCGCGAGCGCACGGCCCGGCTGCGCGCGCTGCTGCCACCCGCCGACGCGCCCAGCCCGCACGAGGCGCTGCGCCGCGCACGTGAGGCCGCCAACGCTTCATTATCGCCGGCCGCGGGCAACACCGCGCCGGCCCAACCAAGGAGCATTTTCATGCAAGTATCGAGCTTTTTCGCGAGCGGCCAGCGCCGGGCCGTAGCCGGCGCGCTGGCCGCGCTCGTGGCGCTGCTGGCCCTGCTGGCGCTGCCGCCAGTGCGCGCTGCCGCCGACGAGCTGCTCAGCGTGTTCCGCGTGCAGAAGGTCGTGTTCGTGCCGATCGACCAGGCGCGCCTGCGCCAGCTTGGCGACTTGAAGATCGACAAGAGCACGCTGTTCTTGGGCAAGCCCGAGGTCAGCAACACCGCCCCGCCGCGCACCGTCGCTTCGGCCGACGAAGCCGCCGCCGCAGTAGGCCACCCGCTGAGCCAGCCGGCCACCCTACCCGGCGCGCCCGCGAGCACGGTGTTCACCGTACTCAGCGGCGGCAACACGCACTTCCAGGTGAACCTGGCCACCGCGCGCCAGGTGCTCGACGCGCTCGACATTCACGATGTCGCCCTTCCCGAAGCGCTCGGCACCGCACCAGTCAGCGTCGAGGTGCCGGCATTCGTGAGCACGCACTACCAGGGCGCCGGCTACGACCTGACGCTGCACCAGAGCACCAGCCCGAAGGTTACGCTGCCCGACGGCGTCGAGCTGGCCCAGCTGGGCAAGGCCGCGCTGCGCGTGCTGGGCATGACGCCCGAACAAGCCGAGCTTGCCAGCGGCCAGATCAACTGGAACAACACGCTGCTGTTCCCGTTCCCTTCCGACACCAACAACATCCGCCAGGTGACGGTTGGCGGCGAGCAGGCGCTGCTGGTGGTGGGCGGCCCGCGCAACGGCCAGCACGGCCAGATTTACTGGCAGCGCGGCGACCAGCTGCTCATGCTCGAGGCCCGCGGCGATAGCTCCGCGCGCGAAGAGGATATCGTCGACCTGCTGATCCGCACGGCTGAGTCGGTGCGCTAGCAGCACGGCCTGCATTGTGTGGGGTGTTTCCGCGCGGAGTGCGGAAACACCCCACACACGCATGCTGCCGCAGTGGATGATCGCCCTATAAAACTGCCAATGTAACCAATGCCGACGCATACGTCGTGCAAATCAGGATCTATATGCCCGACCTGGTGATTGAGACCAGCGGCCTGCGTAAAGTCTACGGCGCGAAAGTTGCCGTGGCCGACCTGACGCTGGAGGTTCCGCGCGGCGAGGTGTTCGGCTTCCTGGGGCCCAATGGCGCCGGCAAAAGCACCTCGGTAAAGATGCTGCTGGGCCTGGCCGCCCCCAGTGGCGGCAGCGCCCGGCTGCTGGGCCGCGCTCCCGGCGACGCCCAGGCAATGGCCCGCGTGGGCTTTCTCCCCGAGCATTTCCGCTTCCACGAGTGGCTGCAGGCCCGCGAGCTGCTCGACCTCCACGCCCAGCTGTATGGCATCGGCGCGGCCGTGCGCCGGCGCCGCATTGCCGAGCTGTTCGAGCTGGTGGGCCTGGCCGAGCATGCCCGCCGGCCGATCGCCAGCTTCTCGAAGGGTATGCTCCAGCGCATTGGGCTAGCCCAGGCGCTGCTGAACGAGCCCGAGCTGGTGTTCCTCGATGAGCCAACGTCGGCGCTCGACCCGTTCGGCCGCATGATGGTGCGGCGGATCATCCACGAGCTCAAGGCGCGCGGCACCACGGTGTTTCTCAACTCGCACCTGCTCAGCGAAGTCGAGGCCACCTGCGACCGCGTATCGTTCATACGCGCCGGGCGCGTGCTGCAGACGCTGCGCCTCGCCGACATAGCCGCCGGGCGCGTGCAGGTCGAGCTGCGCGTCGACGCGGCCACGCCAGCCCTGCTGGCCGCGCTCGCCGCCGTCGCCCCCGACCTGCGAGTGCGCGATGGCGCTGCCGAGGCGCCGGCCGCAGCCCCCGGCACAATCATCGACCTGACGCTCGCCGACGACGACGCGCTGCCGCTGATTGCCGAGCGCACGCTCGCGGCCGGCGCGCGGCTCTATGCGCTGACGCCGCGCCGGATGGCGCTTGAGCAGATCTTTCTCGAAATAGTGGGAAATGAGGACAGCGGGCAGTAGCGCTGCTGAGAATCACCTATGCACGCAATTCGCACCATCACCTGGCTCACATTCCGCGAAGCCTGGCGCCGCCGCATGGTACTGGCCGCGCTGGTGCTGGGGCTGCTGTTTCTGCTGCTGTTCGGCATCGGCTTCAGCCTGATCAACTCGAATATGAGGGAGCACGGCACCAGCGCGCTGCAGCTGCGCTTCAGCTACAACCTGCTGATGGTTGCCGGGCTGTATGTCGTGCACTTTCTGACTGTGATGCTGGCAATTTTTGCCTCGGTCGACACGATCGCCGGCGAGATCGCCAGCCACACCATCCAGGCGATCGTCACCAAACCGGTGGGTCGCTGGCAGGTGGTGCTGGGCAAGTGGTGCGGCTACGCCGCGATGCTGATGCTGTACCTGGCGCTGCTGAGCGGCGGCATTGTCGGCACGGTGTACCTGCTGGTAGGCTACCTGCCGCCCAACCCCGCCGCCGTGCTGCTGCTGCTGCTCGAGGCGCTGGTGCTGCTGTCGCTCTCGCTGCTGGGCGGCATCTACTTCTCGACGCTTACCAACGGCGTCGTGCTGTTTATGCTCTACGGCGTGGCGTTTATCGGCGCGTGGGTCGAGCAGATCGGCGCGCTGATGCAATCGCACGCGGCCGTCAACATCGGCATTATCACCAGCCTGCTGATGCCGGTGGAGGCGCTGTGGCGGCGCGCGGCCTACCTGATGCAGCCAACCGTGCTGAACAGCATGCCCTCGCCGTTCGGCGGTACCTCGCCGCCCAGCCAGGCCATGGTGCTCTACGCCGCCGGCTACGCCGCGCTGGCGCTCGGCCTGGCGCTCCTGAGCTTCAGGCAGCGCGATCTCTAGCACCGCTCAAACCACACCCGGCAGATCACGTGCCCTATAGTGGAGGTTTGGGGGCGGCAGTGCCGCCCCCGAAATCTCGTTTAATACCAAATTCGCTAGATGACTGACACGGTGGTGGGGGTTTGGGGGCGGCTTCGCCGCCCCACTTCTTTTCTTGTGCGGCGCCCGGCTTTGCCGGGCGCCGCACAAGAAAACACAAGTAATCAAACGGAGTTGGTATACGATGCCCTGCCCGGCGAAGCCGGCAGGGGCATCAGAAAGAAGTGATCAGCTGGAGGTCAGGCCGGCGCGTGGCCATTCGAGGCCGGCAGCGGGCCGGGCCGCTTCAGCACCGGCGGGGGCGCGGCGGTGATCTGCTCGATGATCTGGATCACGCGCGTCGCCAGCATATCGAGGTGCGCCATATCGTCGCGGCTGACCATCCCGGCGTTGCGGATGGTGTCGAAATACCAGCGCGCGTGGCTGATCATATGGTGGCGAGCCACGCCGAAGCGCGGCATGATCGACCAGCCCCAGCGATACTCGCGCTCGATCACCAGCGTCGTCTGAAAGCGCAGCACCACCTGCATCAGCCGGTGAAAGCGGCGCGGCGTCTCGCGGAACACCTGCTGCTGGAACGTGACCGCGTCGGGGCGGGTTGGGTCGAAGCACAGCGAAGGAAACGCGGTGGTAAGCCGGTTCGTAACCATATCGCACAGGTAATCGCGCTGATCGTCGAGCACGCTGGCGATCTGGGCGCCGTGCAATTCCAGCCAGGCTTCAAGTGTTGTCATACTACCCCCCGCGACATGGATGCTGTCGCGGCATTGTACGCTGGAACCTGCAAAACGTAAAGCGAGCACGCGCTAGTAGCGATTCTGCGGCGCCGCGATCGGGTACCAGCGCTCGGGGTCGATCGCCTCGCCCAGCTGATCGGCGCGGCTCACCGCCAAGTGCAGGTCGGTGCCGAGGTACACGCCAGGGATGCGCGCCTGGAACTCGGGGTAGTGCTCGAACACCGGCCCGCTATACGAAAGCCTGATGCGATACGGCTCGAGCGCGGCGACCGCCTGGCACAGCTTGAGCATGCCGGCCATATGCTCGACCATCGAGTTGCTGATGCACACCAGCGCCGGCGCCAGGCGCCTGAGCAGCACCTCGATCCCCTCGGCCTCAAGGCTTTGCCCGAGGTAGATCACCTCCCAGCCGCGCTGTTCCATCAGCAGAGCAAACATCAGCAGGCCCAGCTCGTGCTGCTCGTCGGGGGCGCAGCCGCGGATCAGGCGCGGCCCATGGGCGAACGGCGCGTGCAGCTGCACCAGGCCGAGCAAGCGCTGGCGCACAAAGTTCGAGAACATATGCTCCTCGGCGATCGTGATCTCGCCGCGGATCCAGCGCTCGCCGATCTGCAGCATGATCGGCTCGAACAGCTCGAGGATCACCGTCTCGATCGGAAACATTGTGCAAATATGGTTCACCAGCAGGTGCGCCTGGCGCATGTCGGTGACGTCGAGGAACTCCATGAGCTGGGCGCGGATCTCGGGCCAGTTGCTGCCGCCGCGTGGGATCAGGGTTGGCGCGGGCTGGCTGCCGAGCGCACGGGTAGGGGAAACATCGTCGTGGTCGAGGTCGCGCAGCATCGACACAGCCTGGCTGATCGCCAGCCCTTCGTCGGTGCACTGCTTGAGCCATTTGATAATTGCGACATCGCGCTGCGAGTATAACCGGTGGCCGTGCTCCGAGCGCTTCGGGCTTGGCAGGCCGTAGCGCTGCTCCCAAGCGCGAAGCGTCGAGATGTTCACACCCGTCTGCTGGACAACTGCCTTGATGTTATAGCGTGGCGAGTCGGGCAGTGCCAGAATGTGCTTCACATGCTCGTTCATAGAACGTCAGCCCTTCGGTGCACGATCGGGCACATAGATCAGGCTGCGAGTCAGGCGGTTGGCGGCCCAGGCCGCCACTCGTCGGGCGTTCGTGAGCCCGCGTCGCCAGCGCACGAGATGCACACTTCGAGGATCGCGTGAGACAAAGCGTAGTCTCACACGACAGCATAGGTTCACTGTTCACCAGACTGTTCAACGTGTGTTCATTATATTTTCATATGCTGTGCTTGTCAAACACGAGCTTGGGCAGCCCGGCGTGCAGTGCCAGCTGCGCGGCTAGGTGCACATTATCTGCATAGCATTTGTGTAGTAATTGTGTTAAATATTTTGATTGACTCTCAAGCTCACGTAGCACTATAATAAGGCATCGAGCATTAATTTAAATTTGACACTTTGCAGAGCCGGGTAGCTCAAAAGCAAACGCCTGAGCAATGGCCTGCTTCCCTTGACGCCTTACGGTGTGCCCACCGGTTGGCGCCCGATCGCATTTTTGGAACCACCCCCGAGGAAAGGAGGTGAATTGAATGTCTGAGAAAGAGGTAGTTGCCAGCGATCTCGTACCGTCGCCGTGGAAGACGCTGTTCTCGAATAAAGAGTGGCTGATCCACCGAATCGTCGTTCAATCGACCTACGCGATGGTGGTCATCGTTCTACTCGCCCATGCGTTAGTATGGTTCTGGAAGCCGTGGCTCCAGTAGCTAGTGAGGATTTCATGCGACGTGCCCCTATCGAATTCCGTACCACCGCGATCCTCTACACGCTGCTTGGCATCATCATCGCGCTCGTGATCCACTTCGTCGTGTTGAGCTCGCCGCGGTACAACTGGCTGCAGCTGGTTGGCGGATAGCCCGCCACAGCTGGCAAGTGTTCGCTGTTTGTCGTTCCAGATGCTCGGCAGCGGGCTGACCGGTGCGCTGGTTGGCCCTCTGCCGTGCGTGGCCTAAAGGCTGTTCCCGCACTCGCGGTCGTGGGTTGCCCATACCCATGATCAAGTCTGTCTCGGCAGTCTAGAAAGCGAGAGACTGAGATGTCAGCTCTTCCCCCTGAGTCGCCGCCTGGCTCCGGTCAGCCAGTTCCGCCAAACGTCGCGCGGGAGGAACTGGCATCGCGGCGCAGCGCCGATGTCATCCCCTTCGCGATCGTCGAAGAATACTATAAGCGGCCGGGCGGCACCATGTTCGGGCGGTTGTTCGGCACAGACCCGCTCGATTTCTGGATCGGGCGGTTTTATGTCGGGTTCTGGGGTATTATGGCGGTGACGTTCGCCGCGATCGGAGCGATCTTCTACCTCTACCAGTTCATCGTGGTCGAAGGTACGTATAACATTCTTCAGGCTCGCATCGATCCGCCGCCGCTGGCGCTGGGGCTGCACCTCCAGGCGCCGGGCGGGCCCGGTTTTAACTGGCAAATAATCGTAATCTGCGCGACGATCGCGTTCATCTCGTGGGGATTGCGCGAAATCGATATCTGCCGCAAGCTAAATATGGGTCTCGAGGTGCCGCTCACCTTCTTCGCGGTGGTGTCATCGTGGATTACGCTGCAGTGGCTGCGCCCGATTGCCATGGGGTCGTGGGGTAATGGGTTCCCGCTCGGTATTACCCACCACCTCGACTGGGTGTCGAATATCGGCTACCAGTACTTTAACTTTTTCTATAACCCGTTCCACGCGATCGCAATATCGCTGCTGTTCTTCAGCACGATGCTGCTCGCGATGCACGGCTCGGCCATCCGTAGCGGCATGAATCGCCCGGGCATCACCGTCGAGAACATCGACGTGTTCTGGCGCGGGATCGCGGCCGGCTACAGCATCGGCGAGATCGGCATCCACCGGATCGCATTCTGGATCGCGGCGCTGGCGGTGCTGACGGCAAATGTGTGCATTTTCCTGTCGGGCACGCTGGTGCACAGCTGGACGGGCTTCTGGACATTCTGGGACAAATTGCCGTGGTGGAGCTTTGCCGGCGCCGCCTCGGTGGCCGTGGCGGGGCGCGCCCCGCGCGAGCCGGCTAATGAAGTCGACCTGCACGCGCTTGAGCAGCCCGGCACCAGCAGCGAGACGACGTTTGGCGTCTCGAGCCGCTCGTATGTGCGGCTGATGGATCGGCTGTTCGGCAATGGCCAGGTCGGCCCGTTCTACCTAGGCACCTGGGGCGCGATCGCGCTGCTGAGCTTCAGCGCTACCGTGCTGATCATCCTATCGTCGTATATTACATCACCACAGGTGCACTACAACTTCATCCTGTTTATCCGCGAATTCCCGAACCTGTCGGTCGACCCGCCAGCCGCGACGTACGGCCTGCGCTGGCCGGGCTGGTTCAATGGCGGCAACTGGATGGCAGCGACGTTCTTCCTGCACATCGCCGTACTGACGTGGTGGGCGCGCGTCTACACCCGCGCTCGCGCCACCGGGCTGGATCGCAACCTCGCGCGGGCCTTCTCGGCTGCGCTGGTGCTGTACTTTACGATCTATCTGGTACGGCCGATCCTGCTGGGCGGCTGGGCCGAAGCGCCCGGCCACGGCCTCAAGGCGATGCTCGACTGGACGAACAATGTCAGCGTGCGCTACGGCAACTTCTACTACAACCCGTTCCATATGATATCGATCTTCGGCCTGCTGGGCTCGACGATGCTGCTGGGCATGCACGGCGCCACGATCGTGGCCACGGCGCGCTACGGCTCGGAGTTTGAGCTTGCCGAGATCGAGATCGAGGGGCCGGGCACGCATCGCGCACAGCTGTTCTGGCGCTGGACGATGGGCTTCAATGCGAATGCCGCCAGCATCCACGTGTGGGCGTTCTGGTTCGCGATCCTGTGTGTGATCGCAGGCGCAGTCGGCCTGCTCCTGTCGGGCACAGTGATCAAAGACTGGTATACCTGGGCGCAGTCGGTGCATATCGTCGCGCCGCCCGACCCGAATTACGACTGGTCGCAGTTCATTCAGCGGTAGACGCCAGGATTGCAAATTGTACATTGCTCATTGTGATCATTCTTGCAGTGTACAATTTGCAACTTGCAATCTCGTAGAAGAGGAAGCCGATGTACAACCAGCGTAGCGCCACACCGCTGTTCAGCGAACGCACCTTATTCTTCCTCGTGTTCGGGCTGGTCACGCTGGTGTTGGTGGGTGGCGGCATCGGGACAGTGGTGTGGCTGAATGGGCAGCTTGCCGGCTTTCGCACGCCGGCTAAAACTTCCGCAGTCTACACTAACTATTCGCCCGAGCCAGCCGATCCAGCCAAACCTTACCTGCAGCCCGCGTCGCTGGCGGCGATGGCCAAGTATATTACCGAGCATCCGCAACCGCAGAACGTGCAAGTTCTTAAAGGCATGGACACCGCGACGATCGCCAACTATATGGTCGCGATGGTCGCCGGTGGCTTGAAAGTCGACTGCACCTACTGCCACAACCTCTCGGCCGGCAACTTCGCCGCCGAGGATGGCCTGCCGGTGTCGGAGGCGCAGGGCGTCGCACGCAAGACGCTCGCGCGCCAGATGATGCTGATGAGCCAGGATCTGAACCAGAACTTCGTCGCGACACTGCCGGCGTCGGTGGGCGGCAAGCAGATCACCTGCGCCACCTGCCACAATGGCAAGGCCGTGAACTTCAACGGCAAGACCGGCACGCTCACGAACTACCCGGCCGACCAGAGCCCGCTGCCCGATACGTTCCAGCTCAAGCTCGACACGCCGGCCGACATCGACCTGCTGCTGATCACCGGCAAGAAGGACCCGAACCTTGCGGCGGTGCAGTATAATCAGCAGGTGATGACACATCACACCCAGGCGCTTGGCGTAGGCTGCGCATTCTGCCACAACGCCAACTACTTCCCCAGCAACGAGCGGCCCCAGAAGACCTGGGCGCTGACGATGCTGAAGATGGCCCAGCACATCAACACAACCTACAAACCAATCATGGCGCAGAAGGCACCTTCGTGCTGGATGTGCCACCAGGGCCAGCAGCTGCCGCCCGGCTCGGCCAACACCGGCCAGGTGCCAGCAGTGCTGGGGTATACGCCAAAGTAGCCTGACGGAACCGGTCGTGAACCACAAAGACACGAAGACACAGAGCAGCCGAACCCGCGCGCTTTGTGCCTTCGTGCCTTTGTGGTTATCTGCATCTGTGAGGAGGGCGCGTTGAGCCGACCACCTGCGCGATTGTTCGGCCCGATACTGCGGCTGCGCGACCGCATCAACGGCTGGTTCGAGCGCCACGGCAGCGCCGCGCTCTGGCTGCGCGTGCTGCGGCTGGGGCTGTTTCAGTTCGGCATGGGCCTGACGCTCGCGCCGATCACTGGCACGCTCAACCGGGTGCTGATCGAGAGCATGCGCATCCCGGCCGCGCTGGTGGCACTGCTGATCGCCATCCACTACTTTGTGTCGCCGGTGCGCGCGCTGATCGGCTACCGCTCCGACCAGCAGCGTGCGCGCGGGCGCTGGCGCACGCCCTACCTGGTGTTCGGCGGCCTGCTGACGTTTGGCGGGCTCAACAACGCCGGCTTCTCGCTGGTGCTGCTGAGCGGCAAGGGCACGCTGCCGTTCGTGCCGTCGCTGGTCATCTGCCTGCTGATCTTCCTGGCCTATGGCATCGGGGTGAATGTGCTCGAGACCGCCTACCTCGCGCTGGTGAGCGACCTCACGCCGCCGAAAGAGCGCGGGCGCGTGCTGGCGGTGCTGTGGATGATGCTGGTGCTCGGCACGATCGCCAGCTCGGTGCTGCTGGGCGGCCTGCTGGTAAACTACACCGACGAGCGGCTGATCGCGATTCTGCAAAGCTCGGCGCTGGTATTCCTGATTCTAAGCGTTATATCGCTGTGGGGCCAAGAGCGCCTGCGCCGCGACGGCACGGTGATCGGCTACCACGACGAGGTGCGCGTGCGGATGTCGCTCGGCCAGTCGCTGGCGCTGCTGTGGCGCCAGCCGGTGCTGCGCCAGCTGTTCGCGATACTGTTCATCGCGACGGCAGCGTTCGCCTCGCACGATATTCTGCTCGAGCCGTACGGCGGCCAGGTGCTGGGCATGAGCGTCAGCGCGACCACGCGCCTGACCTCGCTCTGGGGCCTGGCGATGCTCACGGCCATCCCGGCGGCCGGCTGGCTGCTGTGGCGCGGCTTTTCGCCGGTGCTGCCGATCATCCTGGGCTGCGCCGTGGGCGCGCTTGGCTTTCTGGTCATCAGCATCGCCAGCGACAGCAGCCTGGTGACGGCGTTCCGATCGGGCGTGTGGCTGATCGGCATGGGCCGCGGGCTGTTTATCGTCGGCAGCGTGGCGCTGGTGATGGCCATGACCGATCGGGCGCACGCCGGCCTGTTCCTGGGGCTGTGGGGCGTGATGCAAGCGCTGGCGCAGGGCGTGGGCGCGGTCGGCGGCGGCCTGGCGCGCGACATAGCCGAAGCGCGCCTGGGCAGCGTGATACTCGGCTACACCGCCGTCTACGGCGCGGCGCTGCTGGCGCTGCTGGTTGCGCTGGCGCTGATCGCCGCGCTGCGGCTGGCCCACCTGCGCCCCGACAGCACGACATCGCCCTGGCAAGGGTTGCAAGACATCCCGGCAGACCAGATTATTTATTGACAGGATAACGATATGCAAACACCGCTCGCCTCACCATCCCCGATCGCACCAAAGGTGCCCGCATCGCCGCTGGCGCGCTCGATCGCACTGATGAAGCCGGTGACATGGTTCGCGCCGGCGTGGGCATTCCTATGCGGCACAGTCGCTAGCGGTGGCGCCGGCTGGCACCTGGCCGACATCGGCCGGATCATGCTGGGCGTGCTGCTCTCGGGGCCGATCCTGTGCGGGCTCTCGCAGGTGATCAACGACTACTGCGACCGCGAGGTCGACGCGATCAACGAGCCACAGCGCCTGATCCCCTCCGGCCTGGTGTCGGCGCGCCAGGTGTACCTTACGAGCGGCGTGCTGGCGGTTCTGGCGATCGGCATTGCGCTGATCCTGGGCGCCCAGGTGACGCTGCTGACCGCGGTGGGCATGGTGCTGGCGCTGGTGTACAGCGTGCATCCGCTCCGCGCCAAGCGCAACGGCTGGATCGGCAACGGGCTGGTGGCGGTGGCCTACGAGGGCCTGCCCTGGCTGGCCGGCCACCTGGCCTTCGGCAGCCTGACGATCCCCTCGCTGATCATCGCCGGGCTGTACTCGGTGGGCGCGCACGGCATCATGACGATCAACGACTTCAAGAGCGTCGACGGCGACCGGGTGAGCGGCGTGAATACCATCCCGGTGATGCTGGGCTCGTGGGGCGCCGCTTGGGTGGCGGTGCTCACCATGAACATCGCCCAGCTGTTCGTGATCATGCTGTTCGCGGTGTCGCAGCGCTGGATCATCGCGGCGATCATTGCGGCGCTGTTCGTGGCCCAGCTGCCGCTCCAGCGCAAGTTCATGCAAGATCCGCGCGGCCGTGCGGTGTTTTATAATGCCAGCGGCACCACGCTTTTCGTATGGGGTATGCTCGCGGCGGCGATCGGAATACGCTGAATCGGGCAGAGGGCAGAAGCCAGGCTTCGGACGCGCTGCGCTGCTTCACTCTGGCCCCTGACCCCTGAATGCTTGGAGGAACAGGCTATGGACGACGTCCTCGTGGTTGGCGCGTCGGTGGGCGGCTCCACCGCCGCCGAGACACTGGCGCAGGCAGGCGTGCCGGTGGTGATGCTCGAGCGCGACCTGGCGCGGGTGAAGCCGTGCGGCGGCGCCGTGCCGCCAGTGGCGTTCAAGGAGTTCGACATCCCGCAGCACCTGATCTCGCGCAAGGTTCACCGTGCGCTGGTGCACTCGCCTTCCGAGCGCACTGTGGCGATCGACGTGGTAGGCACGAGCGGCCGCAGCGACGAGAACTACATCGCCATGTGCTGCCGCGAGGAGTTCGACCAGTTTTTGCGACAGCGGGCGGTGGCGCGCGGCGCGGCGCTGATCGAGGGCCAGCTGCTCGATCTGAAGGTCGACGCCACTGGCGTGACCACGACCTACCGCGAAAAGGCTAGCGGCGCAACCAAGACGCTACGCACCGCCGCAGTGATCGGCGCCGACGGCGCGTACTCGCCCACCGCCAAGGCGCTGGGCCTGCCAAACGTGCCGCGCTGCGTGGCCATCCAGGAGCGCATCCGCCTGCCCGCCGAGAAGATGGCGCGCTGGGAAGACTGCGCCGACCTGTACCTTGGCGCCGAGGTGAGCCCCGACCTGTACGCCTGGGCCTTCCCCAAGAAGGATCATGTGGCGGTGGGCATCGGCGCCGGCCACGGCCACACCAAAGCCGCCAAGCAGCACCTCGAGAACCTCAAGCGCCGGATCGCACCCGAGCTGGCCGGCGGCGAGATCATCCTGCAAGAGGCCCACGCGCTGCCGATGCACCCGCGCCCGCAGATCGCCTTCGACCGGGCTATGCTGGTGGGCGACGCGGCCGGCCTGGTGGTGGCAACCTCGGGCGAAGGCATCTACTGGGCCATGAAGAGCGCCAAGCTCGCCGCCGAAGTGCTGGCCGCAAGCCTGGCCAACCCTAGCGCCGAGCGGCTCGCGCGCTACCAGAAAACCTGGTGGAAGACCTACGGCACCATGTATCGCTTCCTACGCTGGCTGCAAAAGTGGGGCTACGGCAACGAGCGCCAGATGGAAGTGTTCACCGACATGTGCCGCAACATCGACGTGCAGCAGCTGACGTTCGAGTCGTACATGCACAAGAACATGACGCCGGTGCCCTGGCTGGCCCAAATGCGCATGACCGGCGACATCCTGAAGTCTCAGGTGAAGCACTACTGGCCGGGCGCACGCGCGGCCGGCAAGCCCGCAGCGCGCGGCTATGCCTAGCTGGCGCAAGCCGTTTGGTGAGTGATTATGGGCCTGCGGCAGCATGGTACTTACTGAACTCTGCTGTGCTGATATTTCGGCGCAACCAAAGCATCGGCACGGAAACACTACACGGTACCGCTCTGGCGAAGGCAGAAATTAGGGCGATTATGCAACTCCACCTGTTCCCGATCCTGTTCGCACTGTTCGTATGGTGGTTCAGCACCGGCGTGATTATCTACCTGGACGGGCTGCCGCGCCGCACGTTCAAGTGGAGCTTCTTAGGCGGCACGCTGCTGATGTTCGCCGCGCTGTGGGGCCTCGCGGCCACACGCGACGACACCAGTGTCGCCGGGGCGTACCTGGCGTTCACCTGGGGGACGCTGGCCTGGGGCTGGCAAGAGATGAGCTTCTACATGGGCTACGTGACTGGCCCGCGCACCGCGCCCTGCCCCGAGGGCTGCAGCGGCCTGCGCCACTTTGGCCACGCCATCCAGACGAGCCTGTACCACGAGCTGGCGGTGATCGCCGCGGCCACGGTGGTGCTGGCGCTTACCTGGGGCGGCGCGAACCAGATCGGCGCGTGGACGTTCCTGATCATGTGGTGGATGCACCAGAGCGCCAAGCTGAATGTGTTCTTCGGCGTGCGCAACCTGAGCGAAGAGTTCCTACCCGAGCACCTGCAGTTCCTGCGTAGCTTCCTCACCAAGAAGCCCATGAACGCGTTCTTCCCGATCTCGGTCACCGTCTCGACCATCATCACGGCGCTGCTGTTTCAGTGGGCGTTTGCCGCCGGCGCGAGCGCTTTCCAGGCGATCGGCTTCACCTTTCTGGCCTTCCTGATGGCGCTGGCGATCCTTGAGCACTGGCTGCTGGTGCTGCCGTTCCCGAACAAGATCTGGGATTGGGGCCTGAAATCGCGCGGCACGCTGCGCCCGGCGCACGTCGAGGTCGTGGCGGGCTTCCTGGGCGCCGGCAAAACCACGTTTGTGCGCCGGCTGCTGGCCAACGCCGACCCGAACGTGCGTACGGTGGTGCTGGTGAATGACTTCGGCGCGGTCGGCATCGACGGATCGCTGCTGAACAACCGCGGCGCCGACGTCGTCGAGCTGCCCAACGGCTGCATCTGCTGCTCGCTGCGCAGCGACCTAGGGCGCCAGATCCGCGAGACGGTGGCGCGCTTCAGCCCGCAGCGGCTGATCATTGAGCCGAGCGGCGTGGCCGAGGTGACGACGCTGCTGCGCGTGCTGAGCAAGCCCGACCTGGCCGACGCCGTGAAGGACGTGAGCGTCTACACGCTGATCGACGCGGGCGGCTTCCTGAGCGCCTACGCGCGCATGCCCGAGTACTTCAGCGCCCAGGCGAACATCGCGCCGGTGCTGATCGTCAACAAGGCCGACCTGGCAACCCCGGCCGAGCTGCAGACCGTGGAGCAGACGCTGCGCGCCCTGAACCCGGCCGCGCGGATCGTGCCGGCGCGCTTCGGCGTGGTCGAAGACGCCAGCGCGCTCAAAGCGCAGACGGTGCTGGCGAGCGACCTGCACGACGAAGACGAGCACGAGCATGCGCACGACCACGACCACGAGCTTGGGCTGGTGTCGTGGAGTGGCGCGCTGGTGGGCGTGTACGACGAGGGCGCGCTACGCGAGATGCTGTACGGCGCCGCCGGCGGCCTGTTCGGCGAGATACTGCGCATGAAGGGCATCGCGCAGGTGCGGCGCGGCTGGGTAAACTTCGACCTTGCCGGCGGCCAGCCGAGCATCACCGCCTTCGCCGCGCGCGATGGCGAGGCACCGCGCGTCATGGCGATCGGCCAGAGCGTCGACGCGGCGCAGCTTGAGGCGGCGCTGGCGGCCTGCCGGCTCGATGCCAGCGATGGCCTGGCCCGGCTGGCGCCGGCGGTATAGCCAAGGTACGTTTGATCATTCGTCGTGCGCGGTTTTCCAGGCTGCAAGCGGGAAAACCGCGCACAAGAAAAGGCCGAGCACCACCCTGCCGAGGGCTTCGCACGCCCGGTAGGCTCGAAGCGTATCGGCGCTGTGGCGTAGAGAAGAGCAACACTATGCAGCTTGTGTTCCGACATTCCGCCGAGCCGTCCGCGTTTCGCTGGCGGCTGGCCCAGCCGCTGGCGCTGGCGCTGAGCGCCGGCCTTGGCTACCTGGGCGGAGCTTCGTTCAGCAGCAGGAACCTGGGCTTCGCCTGGATGATGTTTCTGTTCGGGTTCATCTGGGTGCTGATCATCAGCGTGGCGCTGGGGCTATGGCTGGCCTACCGCGTGCGGCTGGCGCGCGGCGACTGGCGCGCCGCGTTGCATATCGGCTTTGCGAGCGCGTTCCCCCCCGCCACGGTGTACCTGGCGATGGTGGCACTGCTGACGGCGCGCATCCCGCTGACGACGATCACCTTTGCCAGCGGGCAGCACGCGCTGGCGCGGCCCGATTTCACCCAGCACTTCCCGATCCTGTTCGCCTGCAGCCTGCTGGTCGGGCTGCTCAGCGGCCCGCTGTTCGCGGCGTGGTCGCCCTGGCGGCGCGCAGGCTGATGCGCACGGTGACGCTACAGCTGCCGGACGGGCCGCTGGTGGCCGACTGCTACCCGGCCGCGAGCCCAAGCGGCGCGCCGCCGGTGCTGCTGATCCACGGATGGGGCGGCTCGGGGCGCTACTGGCGCGGCACGGTCGAGCGGCTGCGCGACCGCTTCAGCCTGATCGTGCCGGATCTGCCCGGCGTCGGGCGCTCGCTGCCGGTGCGCCGCGCCTTCGATATGCCCGCGCAGGTAGCGGCGATCGAGGCGCTGCTGGCGCACCTGGGTCACACGCGCGTGCAGCTGGTAGGCCACTCGATGGGCGGCGGGCTGGCGATCCTGCTGGCGGCGCGCCGGCCCGAGCTGGTCGAGCGGCTGGTGCTGACGGCGATCTCGCTGTTTCGCAACGACGCCGAGCGCGCGTTCTTTCAGCAGATCACCAGCGTGGCCGGCGCGCTCATGCGGCTGCGCGGGCGCTGGATGGCCGAGATCCCGTTTCTGGCGCGGCAGTTTGGCGCGCGCTTCTTCTACCGCATCCCCAACGACGCGGCGCTGCTCAAGGCCGGCTTTCTCGATTACCTCGAGATGGACCACGACACCGCGGTGGCAAGCGCGCGCTCGGCCGCCGACCAGGCGATCGACGCGGCCGCGCGCGCAATACAGGCGCCAACGCTGCTGGTGGCCGCGCGCCAGGATCAGGTGATGCCACCCCGCAATGTGCCGTATACGCTCGCGGCCATCCCCGGCAGCCACGTGCACTGGATCGAGCAGTGCGGGCACTTTCCGATGCTCGAGCATCCCGACGAATACGCTGCGGTTGTGCGCGAGTTCCTGGCGGCGCCGGTGGCAGCGGGCGCGACGCGCTGAGCAAAGGCATGGCCCAAGCCTCGGGTTTTGGCGCGGCGCTGCAGGGCGCGTTCTATCGCGCCCCTACGCCTTCGGGGCAATGCACCGGAACGCTGGCTTGAGCCGCACCTAGGCTGGGATGGCCAGCACCGGCACGCCGGCACCACGGATGGTGCGCGCAGTGCTGGTGCCGAGCAGAATATCTTCGAGGGTGCGCGGGCCATGCGTGGCCATCACAACCAGGTCGATCGCGTTGGCGGCGGCATAGGCGTTGATCGCCACGTGCGCCCGCCCCTCGGCGGTGGCAACCCGCACCGGCAGATCGCGCGCGGCGGCACGCTCGTGGTAGCGCTGCAGCTGCTCCTGGTCGATCGCCAGCAGGTCGCGCACGGTTTTGGCGCCGCTGCGCTGGGTTGTGTCTTGCTCGGCAGGAAGCAGCACGTCCTCGCCGTATACATGCAGCAGGTACAGCTCGGCGCCGAGCACGCGGCAGAGATCGAGCGTGGCTTCGAACGCGGCATCCGAGCGTGGAGCGAAATCAAGCGGAAAGAGCAGCCGGCGAATAGGCGCGAGCGCGCCGCTGGCCGGCAGCGCCAGCAGCGGGGTGGCGTGCAGGCGCAGCAGCTGCTCGTCGGTGTTGCCGAGGAGCACGCGCAGCAGGCCGCCGCGCCGGCTTGGCTCAAGCGCCAGCAGCCGGCTGTTGGTGGCCCGAAACGTCGCCAGCGCGGCGGGCAGATTGGCGGCCAGCACCGTCAGCACGGCCACCGGCGGCTCGGCCGCAAGCCCCGCCACCGCCGCGGCGATCCGCCGGTCGTCGCCGCGGGCGTCGTCGCCGCCGACCAGGTGCACAATCACGAGCTGATTGTTGGTCGCGGCGGCGAGCCGGGCAATGCCGGGCAGCGCGGCCAGCTCGCTAGCTGTGCCGGCCGTCAGGAATAATAGCGATCCGTCGAGCAGCGTCATGCCTCCTCCAGTCGTGGCGATTGCCCATTTCAATGTAGAGCTTTTGTACAAACGTTGTACAACTTTGCAGGATGAGTGTTTCGTATTATAATCTACGCATCACAGTTGCTCAACTGAATAGCTTGATTTGATGGGTTTTTCCACGCAGATTTGCCGGCTTTCGCTTGGCGCCCAGCGTGTATCGAGCCAAAAGATTGTAAACTATTTCGCAATGGTGCAAATATAATGTCGATGTACACAGCCGAACAGCTCGAACGCCGCAATCGCAGCTTCTGGACGCGCGTGCAGGCGGTTCTGGCGCCAACGCAGTTCGTAGCCTTCCTGGCCAGCTTCGGGCTGGTCGTGCGCTTTCTCGCCACCGGCCAGGGCTACGCGGTTGCCAATGCCAGCGTGCTGGTGAAGATCGCGCTGCTCTGGCTGATCACGATCACCGGCATGATCTGGGAGAAAGAGATCTTCGGGCACTACTTTCTGGCGCGCGAGTTTTTCTGGGAGGATGTGGGCAACGCGGTGGCGATGCTGACGCACAACCTGTACTTCCTGGCGCGCGCGCTGCACTGGAACGACCGCGCGGTGATGACGCTGATGCTGCTGGCGTACTGCACCTACCTCGTCAACTGCGCGCAGTTTGTGCGGCGGGGCATCCAGGCCGGGCGGCAGCGGCGCCAGATGGCGCGCGGCGCGGAAGCTCACGGGCAGGATCCGGCAGCCCCTGGCAACCAGGGCCTGCTGACTTCCGACTAACGAAACATATGAACACATACGCAATCGTAATCCCCGAGCCAAATCGCGTCGAGATGCGCGAGGTGCAGCTGACCGAGCCTGGGCCGGGCGACGTGGTGGTGCGCACCTTCTACACCTCGATCAGCGCCGGCACCGAGCGCATGCTGCTGGCCGGGCGGCTACCGCACCCCATGCTCAGCTTTCCGATCGTCCCCGGCTACGAGACGGTCGGGCGCGTGGCGCATGTCGGCGCGGAAGTGCCGCCAGGGCTGGTGGGCCAGTGGGTGTATATTGGCGGGGCGCGCTGCTTCGCTGGCGTCAACCCGGCCTGGGGCGGCCAGTCCGCCGTGCTGATCGTCGACCACCAGCGTGTAGTGCCGCTGGGCGGCGTCGAGCCGCAGCAAGGCGTGCTGCTGGCGCTGGCCGCCACCGCGCTGCACGGCGTCGACCTGCTGGGCGGCGCGGGCATCGACAGCTCGCGCGTGCTGGTGCTGGGGCAGGGGCCAGTGGGCCAGATCGCCGCGCGGCTGCTGCGGCGCGCGGGCGCATGGGTGGCCGTGGCCGACCGCGACGCCGGGCGGCTGGAGCGCTCGAGCGCCGACGCGATCGCGCTGGCCGGCGAGGCGCCGCTGAAGGATGCGGTCGGCGGCCCGGTTGGCGCGATTGTCGAGGCTACCGGCAGCATGGCCGCACTGGCCGAGGCGCTGCCGCTGCTGGCCGAGGGCGGCACGGTGCTGCTGCTGGGCTACTACGACGAGCTGCGCCTGCCGTATATGCCGTTGTTTTTAAAGCAGGCCCGGCTGCTGACCGCGCGCGAGTGGGCGCCGGGCGACCTGGTGCGCTGCCGCGATATGATCGCCGACGGCTCGCTCGACGTGCGCGGGCTGCTCACGCACCACCTGCCGATCAGCCAGGTGTCCGAGGCGTATCACACCGCCCTGCACGACCCGGCGTGCCTGAAGCTTGTGCTCGAGTGGAGCGTGTAAGAACCTGGAAACGTTCAGACCAAGAGGCGAACACTAGAGAAGTGCTCGGCTCTTGGTTCTCAGGGGGAACAAATGGCGCCACGGATGCTCGCAATCTATGGCAAGGGCGGCATGGGCAAGAGCTTCTTCACCTCGAACCTGACCGCGCGGCTGACGTTCGACGGCTTCCGGGTGATGCAGCTTGGCTGCGACCCCAAGCACGACTCGTGCAATACGATCTTCGGCGGCTACTCGCTGCCGACGCTGGGCGAGCAGTGGCGGCTGTTCAAAGAGGCCGGCAAAGAAGACCAGCTGGCCGTGGGCGATGTGATCTTCCGCAACGAGCTGCGCCCAAGCATGCCGATCTTCGGCTGCGAGCTTGGCGGCCCCGAGGTGGGCCGCGGCTGCGGCGGCCAGGGCATCTCGTCGGGGTTCAAAACCCTCGAGGGCCTGGGGATGAGCAAGTGGGATCTCGACTACATCGTCATGGACTTCCTGGGCGACGTGGTGTGCGGCGGGTTCGCCACGCCGCTGGCGCGCTCGCTGGCCGAGCACGTGATCATTGTGGTCGGCCACGACCGCCAGTCGCTCTATGCCGCCAACAACATCGCCAAAGCCGCGCAGTACTTCCGCTCGATGGGCGGCAGCACGCAGGTGCTGGGCCTGGTGGTAAACCGTGACGACGGCAGCGACACCGCCGATCTGTACGCCCAGGCGGTGGGCCTGCCGATCCTGGCGCGCGTGCCGCTGAGCCGCAAGGTGCGCGAGCTGGCCGACGCGTGCAAGCTAGCGCTTGAGGATGCGCAGTTCAACGCGATCTTCGGCGACCTGGCCGGGCGGATCGCGCGCCGCGAGATCGACCCGTGCACCGGCTACACGCCGCTCGAGTACGACGAGTTTTTGCGCGTGTTCGGCGCGGCCGAGCCCGATGGCAGCCCCGTGCCCGCCAGCGCCGACGAGCTGTTCGGCAAGAACAAGAAAGTCGGCGGCATCCCAACGCTCACGCTCACGCCGATCATCCCGCAGGTGCAGCTGAGCGACCCGGTGCTGCTGAAGGTGCAGCGCATGATTGAGTCGATCGGCCTGCACGTGACCGACATGGATCGCAGCGACAAAGACGGCATCACGGTCACTTCGGGCGCGCTCGAGATGCGCCTCGGCGCCGACGAAGATCTCGATAGCAAGGTAGCGTTTCTGTCGGCGCTGCGCCGCTCAGGCCAGGAGTTTACGTATATCGACCTGCGCTACGCCGACGCGCCGTCGTATCGCTAGCGGCTAGCGGCGACCGGCGCACGCTGCCGGCTGCTCTGTTCCAAAGGGGCAACTATGACCACCGAAACTGCCGTCGACTTGAAGCACCTGAACACGCTGCTGGTCGAGCGCATGAAAGTGAAACGCCGGCCGGTGGCGATCTCGTACTGCGCCGACGCGCCACCGCCAGGCTACGAGCCGGCCAATGTCGTGGCATGCGCGATCGTGCGCGAGGCCGAGGCCGGGCGGCGGGTGTACGTCGACGCCCAGCACCACGACTGCTGGGTCGGGCAGTATCACCTGGGCTGGCTGCCGAACCCGCAGCCGCTGATCACCGAGGGCGAGTACCTGACCATGGCGCAGGGCTTCTTCACGCCCGAGGGCGCCAGGCGCAACAAGGCCCAGAGCAACTCGCTGCCGCAGGGCGCGATCGCCGCGCTGGCGGCCGCCCCGCTCGACGACGTGCCCGACGGCGTGGAGGTAGACGCGCTGATCTGCATCACCGACCCCATGCACGCCATGCAGATCGCCGGGGCGGCCTCGGTGCGCGAGGGCACCTTCCCAATCGGCGAGATCGGCCCGTCGGCGTGCGCCTCGATCTTCGCCACGCCGCGGCTCACGCGCAACAGCGTGTTCGCCACCGGCGACGGCGGCGGGCGTATGCACAACCGCGTCGGCGCGGGCGAGATGTTTATCTCCATCCCGCGCGAGCACTTCCACTATATCGTCGAGCTGATCGAGAACTTCCGGATCGACCCGGAGAAGATGCGCGAGCTGATCATGCCCTCGCACGCGCCACGGGGCGGCCAGGAGACGTGAAGCCAGCAGAGCGGTAAGGAGAGATAGGAGCCATGGAGATGCCTCAAACCTCTTTCTCTTACTTTTAGCTCGAAAGGAGCATGGCCATGAACGCCGGGCTAGTACCAATCTCGGGGTACCTGATCTGTATTATCCCGCTCGCCGCGATTGTACTGGGGCTGATCGTATTCTTTGTCTGGACCGACCGCGACGCTGCGCGGCCGTACCTGCGGCGCAAGCCGCCTACAACCGATCGCCCGGCCTAGCAGGGCGGCGGCCTCGCCAGAGCTGGCGCCGCCGAGGCGCCCTAGCGTCTCGCACCTCGGCGGCGCTTGCTGCCATACGAGCGCCGCGAGCGGGTTCGTGTGGCGGCGACTGGCAGCCGGCACTGTGCGCTGCGGCAGGGCATGGTGACCATCGCGGGAACTGAAAGGATCTGGGAATGAATGTCATTCTGCTTCAGGCGACCGGGCCGGTGCCGATCACGGGCTACCTGATCTGCATCATTCCGCTCGCAGCGATCGTGCTGGGCCTGGTCGCGCTGTTCGTTTGGACGGATCGGCACGCCTCGCGGCCGTACCTGCGCTTCAACCCGTTCGTGGCCGCGAGCGCGCCGGCAAGCCTGCGCGCCGCCGCGCCGCCCGCGGTTGGCGAAACGCCGGCCGGCTCGCTTGGCGCGCCCAGCGGCACCACCACCATCTCGGCCGGCGACTACAACACCAAGGTCGCCGTGCCCAGCGACGCAGTGCCCAGGCCGGCCGTGCCCGATACCAAGCCGGCCTTCAGCGGCGAGCCGGCCGCCGATCTGCCGAAAGATATCGGCAAGATCGGCGATGTGCAGGCAGTGCGGCCCATCCGCCGCGCCGACGAGAACACGCTGGGCATTGGCGCGCCGGCTGGCACGGCCAGCGCCCCTGGCGCGTCGGCGGTGGGGATCGCCTACATCGAGTTCGACCCGCCCGGCAGCGATGTCGAGGGTGAGTATGTGCGCATCCAGAACACCGGCCCCGCCGATATCGACCTGACTGGCTGGGCGCTGCACGACGGCGCCAAGAAGCATGTGTTCACCTTCCCTGCCTTCACGCTTCCGGCCGGCGGCGAGGTGCTGCTCTGGACCAAGAGCGGCGCGAACGACGCCGCCAACCTGTACTGGGGCAATCGCAGCGCGATCTGGAACAACACCGGCGACACCGGCGTGCTGCTCGACGCGAGCGGCGCCGTGGTGAATCGCTACACCTACGACGGTAAATAGCCGCTGCTACATCGCACCGGAAGACACGAGAGCGGGAGACAGAGAGAAGCGACGGCTTCTCTTTGTCTCCTCTTCTCCCTACCTCGCCGCCCGCACTACCGCGCGGCCTCCAGCGCGCTTTCACCCGCCGCCCCTACCGAGGAGAGATCATGGCCGAGACGATCGCGCTTCAGACGGACCAGCCGATCAGCCAGCCCTGCAAGCTACACCCCCAATCGATGTGCCCGGCATTCGGATCGCTGCGCGTCCTGACGCGCATTGAAGGCTCGCACCCGGTGATGGCCACCGACACCGGCTGCCTCTACGGGCTCACCTTTGTTACCCACTTCTACGGCGCGCGCAAGTCGATCCTGGCGCCGACGCTCGGCACCGCCGAGCTGATGAGCGGACAGATCGTCGAGGGCACCCGCGCGGCGATCGAAGCCGCCGCGCGCGAGCCGGGCTGCCGGCTCATCCCGGTGATCTCGCTGTGCGTAGCCGAAACCGCCGGCATGCCCGAGGAGCTGCTGCCCCGCCAGGCCGGCGAGGCCGAGGTGGTGCTGGTGCGCGTGCCGGCCTACGCCATCCACTCACACCCCGAGGCCAAAGACGTGGCTATGGCCGCGCTGCTGCGCCGCCTGGGCGACCAAGACGGGCCAAAGGAGCCGCGCACGGTGGTGCTGCTCGGCGAGGTGTTCCCCGCCGACCCGCTGGTGATCGACGGGGTGCTGCGGCGCATGGGCGTCGAGCAGACGATCACGCTGCCTGGCCGCTCGATCGACGACCTGCGCCGCGCCGGGCGCGCCGGCGCGCTGGCGCCGCTGCACCCGTTCTACAAAGAGACCACCCAGGTGTTCCGCAGCTGGAATGTGCCGGTGGTCGGCGGCGCGCCGGTTGGCATCAGCGGCTCGTACGCCTGGATCAAAACGATCGGCGCGATGCTCGATCTCGACCCGGCGCTGGTGCAGCAGGCCGCCGAAGAGGAGCGCGAGCGCGCCCAGGCGATGGTAGCGGCGCGCCCACTCAGCGGCCGTGTGTTCGTGACAGGCTACGAAGGAACCGAGCTGGCCTACGCGCGCCTGCTGGTCGAGGCCGGCGCCGAGGTGCCGTATGTCTCGACTTCGATTGCGCCTGACCCGCTGGTGCTGCCCGATGAGCTGTGGCTCAAGGCGCGCGGCACCAAAGAGGTGGTGTACCGCAAGGCGCTCGAAGAGGATATGAGCGCGCTCGACCGCTACGCGCCCGACCTGGTGCTCGGCACCACGCCGTTTTCGAGCGCCGCCAAGGACCGCGGCATCCCCGGCCTGTACTTCACCAACCAGCTCGCCTCGCGGCCGTTCTTTCTCAGCACCGGCATGGCCGCGACGCTCGGCCTGATCCGCGACACACTCGACCGCAGCGCGAAGTATCGCGAGATGCAGGAATTTTTCGCCGAGTAGCCGGCCCGCAGTATGCAGTACGCAGCCGGCGGCATCATTGTGTGACAATAGCTCTGCGTGGTGAGCTGCCGGCTGCCGACTCCGAGGATGATCATGCCCCCCACACTTATTCGCGATCTTTCCGACACCAGCGGCTACTGGGCAGCGGTGTGGACGATGTGCTGCCTGCCCGATGTGCACGTGATCTGCGACGCGCCGATCGGCTGCTTCAACCTGGTGGCCACCGCCGTGCCCGACTACACCGATGCCATCCCGCACATCGAGAATATTACGCCCTCGGTGATGACCGAGCAGGAGGTCGGCGGCCAGGGCACCGGGCCTGCGGTGAAGCGCACCTACGAGCAGCTGCGCGACACCGGCGCGCTGGCCGGCAAGCAGCTGATTGTGGTCTCGACCGCCGAGAGCGAGATGATCGGCTCGGATCTCACCGACCTGGTGAAGCAGCTCCAGCCTGGCACGCTGTTCTACTACAGCAACTCGCTCTCGGAAGACGAGTGGGCCGGCCGCGACCGCGTGCTGCGCTGGCTGTGGGCGAACTATGGCGCGCCGCAGGCCGGCGCGGCTGATCATACGCCGGCCGGCGATGCTGCAAGGCCGGGGCAACCTGCCGCAAAATCGGTCAATATCATCGGCCCGACCTACGGCTGCTTCAACTCGCCGTCCGACCTGGATGAGCTCAAGCGGCTGATCGCCGGCGCGGGCGGCACGATCAACTTGGTGTACCCGTTCGAGGCCACGCTAGCCGACACGCCGCGGCTGGCCGAGGCGCAGCTGAATGTGGTGCTGTACAAAGAGTTCGGGCTGGGCCTGGCGGCCGACCTCGGCCAGCCGACGCTCGCCGCGCCGTTCGGCATGCGCGATACCACCGCGTTCGTGCGCGAGCTGGGGCGGCTGCTGGGTACTGCCGAGCAGGCCGAGGCGTTCATCAAGCACGAGAAGGCAACCACGCTGCGGGCGGTGTGGGATCTGTGGCGCGGCCCGCAGGGCGACTGGTTCGGCACCACCGACGTGGGGATCGTGGCCAGCCGCGCGCACGCCGATGGGCTGCGGCGCTTCCTGGGCGACGAGCTGGGCATGCCGATCGCCTTTCTCTCGGGGCGGCCGCGCCTGCCCGACGAGCCCGACAACGAGGCGCTGCGGCAGCAGCTGCACAAAAAGGCGCCGGCGTTTGTGTTCGGCTCGATCAACGAGCGGATCTACCTGAGCGAGGCCGGCGCGAAGTACACCAGCTTCATCCCCTCGGCGTTTCCCGGGCCGGTCGTGCGGCGCGCGGTCGGCACGCCGTTCGTGGGCTATCGCGGCGCGGTGTACGTGATCCAGGAGATCGTCAACCGGCTGTACGACGCGCTGTTCAACTTCCTGCCGGTCGACTCGGCCTACGCCAAGGGCACCGCCGCGCCGGTGGCGGCGGCGGCTGGCGGCGCCGGCAACCTGCCGTGGCAGCCCGAGGCCAAGGCGCTGCTCGACGCCGCGCTCGAGCAGCTGCCGTTTATTCCGCGCATCTCGGCCAGCCGCCAGCTGCAGATGCAGGTCGAGGCCGCCGCCCGCCAGCGCGGCCTGGCCGAAATCACCCCCGACCTAGTCGAGAGCGCGCTGGCACAGCGAAGCTAACGCCTGGCCCTATAGTTCGGCGAAATGCGTATCGCGGCGCGGGGCGGCATTGCCGCCCCGCGGCTTTTTCTGGCGTGGCGCGCGGCGTTTTTGCCGGGCCATATCAGCAAAAGATGCGCGGGCGAAGCTGCGCATGCCTGGTAAAAAACACCGCCGTGAACGTTGTATAATGCAAAAGCGATCCCGCCATAAGCACAGGAGCAAGCCCATGGCCAAGCTTTACCCCTCGATCATCCCCGAGCTGCGCACGTTCATCGAGAAACAGCAGATGTTCTTCGTCGCCAGCGCCCCGCTCGACGCCAGCGGCCATGTGAACCTGTCGCCCAAAGGGCTCGACTGCCTGCGGATCCTTTCGCCCCAGCGCGTAGCCTACCTCGACCTGACCGGCAGCGGCAATGAAACCTCGGCGCACCTGCTCGAAAACGGCAGGATCACGCTCATGTTCTGCGCCTTCGCCGGGCCGCCGCGGATTCTGCGGCTGTATGGCCGCGGCCGCACTGTGCTGCCCGCCGCACCCGAGTGGGCCACGCTCCGCGCGCTGTTCGGCGAGTACCCCGGCGTACGCCAGATCATCGTGGCCGATATCAGCCGCGTGCAGACGTCGTGCGGCTTTGCCGTGCCGCGCTACGACTACGCCGGCCAGCGCCCAACCTTGCTCGACTGGGCCAACGCCAAAGATGCCGACGAGCTCACGGCCTACCGCGCCGAGAACAACACGCGCAGCATCGACGGCCTGCCCAGCGCGCTGGGATGCGCCGAAGAGTGAGCAGACGGCGCATCTTCAGCTGCGCTACCCGGCTTCGCCCGGCGCTGCGGCTGAAAGCAGAAGCGAGCGCACGAGGCTGGTATTATGGCTGAAGCTTCAGCTCGCGCACGTGTATGTGAAACCCGTCGGCGGGCCGCTCGTGCATGTCGGTGATCTCGACGCGCGCCAGCAGCACCCGCGTGGCATCGCTGGCCAGCGCCAGGTCGATATGCGGGTCGCTCGGCAAATTCTGGTACTCGCGCTCGGCCCGAGCGACACTCCCGTCGGCCATGGTCGCCTCCAGCTTCACCTGAACTCGCGACATGGTGCCAAGGTCGAGGCCGATCGAGCGCAGCGTGCGCGGCTCGCTGAAGCGCAGCTCGATCACCAGCGGGTTGGCGTCGCGGCCACGAGCCAGCGTGTCGCGGCTGCCATCGAATATATCGGCAGGCGTGCCGATATCCAGCGGCGAAAAGCGCACGCCGATCGGCTGCCCGCCGACCTCGACGGTCGTGTACTCCAGCTGCTCGCCAGCGCGATCGACCGGTGGCGGCGGCAGATCGGGCAGGCTCTGGTTCGCCTGATCCACCCGCACGGGCGCGGCGTGGAACAGCGGCTGGCCGCGCGGGTCGGCGAACAGCTGCGCCGGCAGCCACTGCGCGCAGGCCGCCATCTGCGGCGCGGGGCTCGCGTCGTGAAAGCTCCAGATCAGCACCGTCGGCTGCCGCATAAACCGCAGCTGGTCGCACGTCAGCGCGCGCGGCTCAAGCTCCTGAATATCGCGCGGCCGATCGAGCGCGATCTGCGCGTATCGCGTCACAGGCATGTTCGACTCCCAGCAGCAGCCCACGATATACACATTGGTTTCGGCCGGCAAGAGGCCGACATACTGGGCGATCTCGGCGTTGATCGATGTATCGCTATACGGCAGCCCACGAATATACTGGTTGAAGTAGCGCTCGGCGTTCAGCCCAACGATCGCGGCGAGTAAAACCGCGCCTGCCGCCAGCCCAAGCCACCGCCAGCCGCGCGCGCCAGCCGCGCGCGCCAGCCACCACAATCCGCTGGCCACCAGCACATACGCGATCGGCGCCGCGCCAAGCGTGCGCGAGGCCGAAGGCACCTCTTCAGGAAAGGCCAGCACCAACGCCGACGGCAGCTGGAGCAGCACAAATGGCACCAGCAGCAGCGCCGCCCAGCGCCGGCGCTCGCGCCGCAGCCAGAACAGCACGCCCCCGAGCAACAGCACGCCGCTGACCACGTCGAGGTGCGGAACTTTGCTCGGGTGGCTGCGAAACGAGCTGTCGCCGCGCACGTGGAACGCCAACGCCGCGCTGGCGAGGTTGTGCAGCAGCGCCGCCAGCGGGTTTGCGGGCGCGGCGATCTTGCCGCCGATATAGCCGCCGATGAAGTTATACGGGTCGCGCAGCACGAGCAGGCCAAACGGCAGCGCGCATGCCGCCGCCACCAGCGCAAACAGCCCGAGCCGCGCCCAAGCGATCGGCCAGCCGGCCCAGCGCAGGCCCAGCAGCGTGATCAGCACCACGCCCGGCAGCACAAAGCTTTGCGGGTAGGCGTACAGCCCCAGCGCCGACACCACGGCGCACGCCACGACATCGGCCGTACGGCCGTGCTGGGCCACGCGCGCCGCCAGCCACAGCGCGGCCGTAGTGAGCAGCGGCACAATAATTTGCGAGTTGCCCAGCCGGCTCCAGATCAGCAGCCAGCACGACACGCCGGCCACAACCGTCGCCAGCAGCGCGAAATAGTCGTCGATCAGCTGCCGGCCCAGCGCGTAGGTTGCCGCCAGCACGCCCAGGCTCACAATCACCGCCGCCAGTTTCAGGCCGTAGTAGCTCAGGCCGGTAATCGCGACGATCGGCGCGATCGTGTAGTTGTACAGCGGGCCTGCGCTCAGCACAAAGTGAAACGGCCACTCGCCGGCTTGTATCGATGTCGCATAGGTATACACGATCTCGATATCGCCATAGGGGTCGTTCTGGATCGAGCCGAGCAGCACCAGCCGGAGCAGCAGCACCAGCGCCGCCGCGCCAAGCGCGAGCCCGAAAAACAGCACCTGCTCGCGCGGCATGCGCCAGGGTGAAGCAGGCGCGCGGCCGGCAGGGCGGCTGTCGGCCGGCGATTGCGCCACAGCGGTTTCAAACGCCAGTCCGAATTCGGCCTGTTTAGAGGCGCCATCGGAAAGCTGGTCTTCCATCACTTCCTCGCTTCATGCTGCTCATCGGCCGAGAATGACGTTGTGCCAAGCATATATGCGAAACCCGCGTAGCCGCCCAGCGACGCAAACCGTGCGCGCCTATGTCGCCTAGCGCTGCTCCAGCAGCCCGTCGATCCGCTCGAGCACCAGCGTCGGGTTGAGGCCCGAGGCCGCCAGCGCGGCGCGGTCGGCGTCGCCGGTGAGCACCAGGCAGGTATCCATGCCCGCCGCGATGCCCATGCGCATGTCGGTCTCGAGCCGGTCGCCAACCATGATGCAGCGCTCGGGCGGCAGCTTCAGCAGATCCATGATCAGCGCGACCATGATCGGCGACGGCTTGCCGACGATCGGGTCGCAGCGCGCGCCGGTGCACGCCTCGATTGCGGCGATCACCGCGGCGGCGTCGGGCTCGCCGCCGGCCGGCGTCGGGCAGTAGCGGTCGCCGTTGGTGGCTACCAGCCGCGCGCCTTTGCGGATCGCGTCAAAGGCCACCTGGAGCTTATGGTACACAAACGTGCGGTCGAACGACGCGATCACAATGTCGATCGCGCCGGCCTGCTCGCTGAAGGCGAAACCCGCAGCCGCCAGATCGTGCTTCAGCGGCTCCTCGCCAACCACAAACAGCGTTGCGCCGGGCGCCTCGCGCAGCAGCCACTGCACCATCACAAACGACGAGTTGACGATGTCGTCGATCGGCGTGGCGATGCCCATGCCGCTGAGCTTTTTGGCGTACTGCTCGCGCGTCTTGGTCGGGTTGTTCGAAAGAAAGATTGTGCGCCGTCCGGCCGCGCGCAGCGCCGCGATTGTCTCGGCCGCGCCGGGCAGCAGCTGGTCGCCTAAGTAGATCGTGCCGTCCAGATCGAAGATGTAGGCCTCGTAATGCATGTGTGCTCCTCGGCGGGCGCTTCGGCCCGCACCCAGATGCGGTGAACGTTGCAGGTTCGCCGTAAAACCCCTGCGGCAATGCGGGCTGTGCCAACGGTAAAATGATCCTATCATGCCTCGCCCAACCGAACAAGTGTCGGGCGCGCCTGAGGCATGCACCACCGGCGTACGGCACGCACCGGCCTGCTTTTGCCGGATCGCAGGCGCCCGCGCGCGTGCTACAATAGTCGGCGACGCAGCCAGCCACACAAAGGAACCGCCGTGCCACACCGCACGCCGCCATACCGCCGCCCCGAGCGCCCGGCCGCACCCCGCCACGAGTGCGAGGCCGACGTGCTCGAAGGGCTTGAGGATTTCGCCCGCGACGAGCTGAGCGCGCGCTTTGGCAATCGCGTGCGCTTCGGCGCCGACCGGCCCGGCGCGCTGCGCTTCGGCTTTGTGGGCGAGCCGCGCGAGCTACTGGTGCTGCGCAGCGTGGTGGCGGTGTACCTGGTGCTCGAATTCGACATCCCGCGGCCGAAGGCGCTGCTCGGCAACCAGCAGTTCGGCATGGTCGCGCACGCCGCCGATCTGGCGCTCGGCCTTGCGCCCGGCGCCTACGCCACGCTGCGCCTGAGCGCGGCCGGCGAAAACTCGGCGGTGCTGACGCGATTCAAGCAGCAGCTGGCCGACCGGTGCGGGCTGGCGGTGGCCGAGGCCGAGGGCGATCTGCTGCTGCGGCTGCGGCGCGCCGAGGCAGGCTGGGAGCTGCTGGTGCGCCTCACGCCGCGCCCGCTGGCCACGCGCGCCTGGCGTGTCTGCAACCTGCCCGGCTCGCTGAACGCGACCCTGGCCCACGCGATGGCCGTGCTGCTCGAGCCGGCGCGCCACGAGAGCGCGCTGAATATCGCCTGCGGCTCGGGGACGATCCTGATCGAGCTGCTTCTATTATGTCAAACCAAGCAGGCGATCGGCTGCGACACCGACCCGGCGGCGATCGAGTGCGCGCGCCGCAACCTTGCCGCCGCGGGCCTGGCGCGCGCCGCGCGGCTCGAGCCGTGGGACGCAGGCGCGCTGCCCATGGCCGACGCCAGCGTCGACATCATCGCCGCCGACCTGCCATTCGGCCAGCTGGTCGGCTCGCACCGCGAGAACCAGGAGCTTTACCCGCGGCTGGTGGCCGAGGCGGCGCGGGTAGCGCGCCCCGGCGCGCGCATGGCGCTGCTGACGCACGAGGTGCGCCTGCTCGAGCAGGTGGCGGCGCGCTTCGCCGCGCAGTGGGGCGTGCGCGAGGTGCTGCGCGTCCGCAGCGGCGGCATGGCCCCACGCATCGTACTGCTCGAGCGGCTTGCGAGCTAGCATACAGCCTATAGCAGCACAGGAGGTTCCATGCCACTCGATATCAAAAAGCAGCTCAAGCAGCTGTATAGCGCGCCCGAGCAGGCGCCGGTGATAGTCGAAGTGCCCGAGCTGGAGTTCCTGATGATCGACGGCGCGGGCGACCCGCGCAGCGCCCAGGCGTACCAGGACGCGGTGTCGGCGCTGTATGGGCTGGCCTACGGCCTGAAGTTCGCGCTCAAGAAGCGCGACCCCGCCGCCGATTACGCCGTGGCTCCGCTGGAGGGCCAGTGGTGGACGGAAGACGTCGCGGCGTTTAGCTACGACGACCGCAGCAACTGGCGCTGGTGCATGATGATCTGCCAGCCGGTGGCGCCGCCGCCCGAGCTGCTGGCCGCGCTGGCCGAGGATGTCGCGCGCAAGAAGGGCCTGCCGGCGGCGCGCCAGGTGCGGCTGGCGCGCCTCCACGAGGGCCTGGCCGCGCAGATCATGCACGTTGGGCCGTACGCCGCCGAGCCGCCGACGATCGCCCGGCTGCACGAGTTCATCGGCGCGCAGGGCTACCGGCTGGTCGGCAAGCACCACGAGATCTACTTGGGCGACCCGAGCCGCACCGCGCCCGAGAAGCTGCGCACGATCATTCGCCAGCCAATCGCGCCGGCCTAGCGCCAATACCTTTCGCATATGCTGAGCATCGACGTTTGCCGCAAAGACACAAAGCCGCGAAGGCGCGCTGCAGCCGCATATTCTTTGCGCCCTTGTGTCTTTGTGGCTATGTGAAATGTTATGACCTACGCAGCTGGCGGGCTCAGCCTTCGGCAGAGCGATATGCCCGACCTTTTCGCTGCGCCGATCGCGGTTGCTGGCCCGTGGGAGCTGCGCCGCGACGGCGAGACGACCTGGCAGCCCGCGCTGGTGCCAGGCTGCTGGGAGCAGCTTGGCCGGCCGAAAGACGACGCCGGGCCGTTCTGGTACCGCACTACCTTCAGCCTGCCGCCCGCCTGGGCCGGCCGGCGCATCTGGCTGCGCTTCGGCGGCGTCAGCTACCACTGCGAGCTGTTCGTCAACGGCCAGCCCGCCGGCGAGCACACCGGCCTATGGGACGCGTTCACGGTCGAGATCACCGGCGCGGCGAATATTGGCGGCGCGAACGAGCTGCTGGCGCGCGTCGAGAAGCCCGCCAGCCTCACCGCCGGCCCCGACTCGGCTGCGGCGCCCGGCCGCTTCCACCTGCGCGAAACACTCGCCGGATTTCTGCCCTACGTCTGGGGCCATTGCTTCGGCGGGATCTGGCAGGATGTCGAGCTGTTCGCGACTGGCGCGGTTTGCTTCGACGATGTGCTGGTGCGCGCTGCGGCCAATGGCACGGCCACGATCGTGGCGGCTACCTCCGCGCCGGCCGACGTAGCGCTCGAGATACGCGACCCCGACGGCAGGGTTGTAGCTGCCAAACACGCGAAAAGCGCAAAAAACGAGGCAGCCGCTTCCTCCGCGCCCGTCGCGGCCGAGCACGTAGCGCACTTCGCGCTGAGCATATCGCAGCCCCAGCCCTGGTCGCCCGAGGCGCCGGCGCTGTACACTGCCCGCCTGACGATCGCCAATGGCGACGAGCGCGTGGTGCGCTTTGGGCTGCGCACGCTGCGCGCCGAGGGCAGCACGCTCACGCTGAACGGCCAGCCAATCTACCCGCGCATGGCGCTCTCGTGGGGCTGGTACCCCGAGGCGCTGCACAGCAACCCCGGCCCCGCACGCGTCAGCGCCGACTTCGCGCGCCTCAAGGCGCTGGGCTTCAACGGCGTGAAGCTGTGCCTGTGGTTCCCGCCGCAGTACTACTTCGACCTGGCCGACGAGCTGGGCATGCTGCTGTGGGTCGAGCTGCCGATGTGGCTGCCGCGGCCGTCGGCGTTCTTCCGCCAGCAGGCGCCGCGCGAGTACGAGCGGCTGATGCGCCAGGCCCGCAGCCACCCCGCGGCGATCCTGTATACGCTTGGCTGCGAGCTGAGCCGCGCCGCCGACGCCGCGCTGCTGGCGCCGCTGTTCGCGCTCGCCAAGGCCCACGCCGGCGACGCGCTCGTGCGCGACAACAGCGGCTCGGGCGAGGCCTATGGCGGGCTGCTGAACGAGTTCGCCGAGTTCTACGACTACCATTTCTACAGCGAGCTGCAGCACTTCCGCAGCCTGCTCGACTACTTCGCGCCGCGCGGCCGGCCGCCCCAGCCCTGGCTGTTCGGCGAGTTCTGCGACTACGACACGTTTCGAGAGCCGAGCGGCCATGACCAAGAACCAGGCTGGCAGGCACAAGCCGCCCCGCCAGCGCAGACGATGCTTGACGCTCGGCTCCCCGGCTCTTCTCAGCCGTGGTGGACGAGCGGCGACCCGGCCGTCAACCCGCAGGGGGCGCGCTGGCAGATGGACGCGCCACACCACGCCGCCCGGCTGCGCGCCAGCGGCATGGGCGCGCGCGCCGCCGAGCTGACGCGCCGCTCGTATGCGCAGGGGCTGTGGCAGCGCAAGTATACGATCGAGCAGGCCCGGCTGTTCCGCGAGATCGGCGGCTATGTCGTGACGGGCGAGGCCGATACGCCGATCAGTACCGCCGGCATGTGGGACGCGCACGATCGCCTGAAGTTCGAGCTGGCTGCATTTCGCGGCTTCAACGCCGACACCGTGCTGCTGCTCGGCTGGGATCGCCGGCGCGATTGGGTTGCCGGCGGCGACCGCGCCGCGCCGTGGGATGCCTTCGGCTACCCGGCCGGCGCCGCCGTGCGCGCCCACCTGATCGCCGCGCACTACGGCGCGGCGCAAGGCCACGCGCACCTGCGCTGGCAGGTGGCGTTCGCCGGCGAGCCGCCATTCGCGGCAGGCCAGCACGCCACAGCCTTCGCGCTCGCGCCCGGCGACCTGCGCGAGCTGGCGGTGGCCGAGTTTGCCGCCCCGCCCATGGCCGCGCCACGCCAGGCCACGCTCGCGGCCGAGTTCGAGGTCGGCACCGGCGGGGAGCCAGCGCGCAACAGCTGGCCACTATGGTTCTTCCCGCGCAACCCGTGGGCCGGCGCGCGCGACATCGCGCTGTACGACCCGCTCGGGCAGCTGAGCGGCTTTGAGCAGATTGCGCCCGGAATCGACAAAGGACGAACGACAAACGACGCAGTCGCGCTGTCTGCGTCGCTCATCCTTCATCCTTCGTCTTCGGTCGTGATCGCCACCGCCTGGTCGCCCGAGCTGCGTGCGTGGATCGATCGCGGCGGGCGGGCGATCCTGCTGCAGCCAGGTTCCGCGCCGGCCGGGCCGCTGCCGGTGGCCGCGCTGCCATTCTGGCGCGAGGCGCTGCGCCTGGCCGAGCCGCACCCGGCCTGGGGCGATTTCCCGCTCGACGACGCGCTGGCCATGCAGCTCTTCGGCTGCGCAGCCGACCACGCGCTCGACATGAGCCGCCACGCCGGCGAGTGGCGGCCGATCCTGCGGCGGCTCGACACGCGCACCATGCACCTGCACGAGTATGCCGCCGAGCTGCGCTGGGGCCAGGGCCGCCTGATCGCCAGCACGCTGCGCTTCGAGGGCGGCCAGGGCGTGCAGCCGCTGGGCATTGCGCGCAACACCGCCGCCGCCTACCTGCTGTGGTGCTGGGCCAGCTACCTGCAGCGCTGCTAGCGCATCGGCAAGGCAAGCTCTTTCCTTCGGCAGAGCGTTTCGTATGGCGCTGCGGTGTGAAGTGGCGCAGCTGGGTCATTCCTGGGCATAAAAAAAGCTCTCGCGGGCGCGGCGGTAAACCCCGCGCCCGCGAGAGCTGTTCGGCAGATACTAGCGCAGCCCAAACACCAGCGCCAGCACCACCAGTGCCGCCAGCGCCAGCCGGTACACCACAAACACCTCCAGCCCCGCGCGCCGCAGGTAGCGCATCAGGAACGCGATGCTCAGGCCGCCAACCAGCGCCGCCGCCGCGATCCCCGCCAGAAACGGCCCATTCACCACGCCGGGCGTGTCGAGCAGGTGGCGCAGCTTGAACAGCGCCGCGCCAGCGATCAGCGGCGTGCCCAGCAGAAACGAAAACCGCGCCGCCGCCGCGCGCTCGATCCCGCGCCAGCGGGCGACCGCGATCGTAATGCCCGAGCGCGACACGCCCGGCACAATCGCCAGCGCCTGCGCCGCGCCAATGAGCAGCACATCGGCCGCGCCGATCTCGTGCAGGTCGCGCTCGCGCCGGCCCCAGCGATCGGCCGCGTACAGCGCCAGGCCCATCGCCGAGAGCGTGAAAGCGATCAGCGCCGGGTTGCGAAACGCCTGCTCGGCCATGTCGTCGAACAGCACGCCGGCGATGCCGCCGGGGATGGCGCCTAGCAGCAGCATCCAGGCCAGCCGGCCGTCGGGCGTGCGCGGGCGCGGCGCCGCCAGCACGAGCTTCAGCAGATCGCGCCAGAAGTACGCGACCACCGCGATCAGCGTGCCGACATGCAGCGCCACATCAAACGTCAGCCCAGGGTCGGGCCAGCCGAGAAACCACGGCGTGAGAATCAGGTGGGCCGAGGAGGAGATCGGCAGAAACTCGCCGAGGCCCTGAACAATGCCAAGCGTGACAGCCACGCGATATTCGGTGGGAAGAATTGCCGCCAGCGCAAAACATGCGGCCAGCACGGCCAGGGCGATCAGCCGCAGGCGCGAGGCCAGCACGGGCGCGGCCGGGGCGACAGCCGGTGCGAGGGCAGGGGATGACATGCGATCCGACACGAGATTCCTCTCTTTCATACATGCTGTGCTCGAACGGGCGGATCAAGCAGGTACAAGAATAGCAGCCCCGCATTAGGGCCTGATTAAGCGTGTATCAAGATCCGCGCCATCAGGGCGATCTTTTACGTAAAACAAGTTACGCGGTGTTCTCTCGCGTGGGAGGCTTGGAGGGCGGCTTTGCTGCCCCCGAACCCGACCATGTAGCTCGTGTTATGTAAGGCATACCCCGCAGCGGGCCGCAGGGCTGGTGCAACGTCTTTCGACCCCTCCCCCTACCCCCTCCCCTGACAGGGGAGAAGGAAACACATCTGGCTTTGTGTGGTGCGGTCGCGGCGGCGCGCAAACGCGATAATCCCCCTCTCCCGCGTGCGGGAGAGGGGGGTAAGGGGGGTGAGGGCCGACTTTGCACCAGCCCCGCAGCGGGCCGAAGGTTGTTTGGCGCGGCGGCACGCCTATGCTATAATGCGCCGCAGGCTGGCGCGGTTTCCGCGCCTGTTACCCAATTGGATGGCCATGCGCTGCCCGTTTTGCCAACACGCCGATAGCGATGTCATCGACACGCGCAAGCTCAACGGCGGCGAGTCGATCCGCCGCCGCCGCAAGTGCCCGTCGTGCGGCAAGCGCTTCACCACCTACGAGCGCGTCGAGTCGGTGAGCATGACGGTGGTGAAGAAAAATGGCGAGCGCGAGCCGTACGACCGCGAAAAGATGATGCGCGGCGTGCGCACCGCCTGCTACCGCAGGCCCGTGTCGGCTCAGCAGCTCGACCAATTCGCCAACGATGTCGAGGCGGCGCTGATGGCGCTCGACGAGCAAGAAGTGCCGTCGTCGACGATTGGCGACATTGTGATGCGCCACCTGCGCGAGCTCGACGACGTGGCCTACATCCGCTTCGCCTCGGTGTACCGCTCGTTCGCCGATATCGGCAAGCTGCGCGAGGCCGTCGACGAGCTGCTCGAGCACGAGCCGCCGCCCGGCGACGGCTAGCGCGCCGCCAACCTGCCAGCCCGCAACTTGAAGCTTATGGAGCCATAGATGGGAGTCGACGTGTCGGAGCAACGCGAAACACCGCCAGCCGAGCCTGCCAAGCCGCCGCGCAAGGGCCGCGAGCAGCCAGCCGAGCCTGCGCTGCCGGCGATCACCGAGCCGCCGCGCGGCCGCGTTGCGGCGCTGATTGCCGCGCAGCGTGCCGCGCTGCGCGAGCTCGATTGGCGCGTGGTGCTGCTGTACGGCATCGCCTCGGGTATTCTTATGAGCCTGGCGTTTCTGCAGGGGCCATCGCTCTCGCTGATCGCCGGGATCGTGCCGGTGGGCACCGGCCTGCTGCTGGGCCGGCGCGTGCGCCAGCACTACGGCCTTCACGGCTTTGTCACCGGCCTGCTGGGCGGCGTCACCGGCGCGGTGGCGCTGGCGGCGCTGATCTTCCTGACGCCGCTGCGCACCGCTATGCAGGGCGCCCTCGGCGAGCAGGCCGCAAACTTCACGCTGCTGCAGATCTGGGCGCAGCTCGCCGGCTTCACGCTGTTCTCGCTGGTGGCGTTCTGCACGTTCGGCACCTCGATGGCCGGCCGCACCGAGGAGCGCAACCGCAAAGTGCGCGACGAAGTCGACAACCGCGGCGGGCAGCTGCAGCGCCCCGGCAGCATCCGCGAGGCCAGCGATATCCGCGGCCTGTCGCTGCCGCAGCTCGGCACCTATGTCAAGAACCTGTTCACCAAGCAGGGCTTCACGTTCAAAGATTACCGCTTCATCGACAAAGACAAGCACCTAGACATGTGGTTCGAGCACGAGGGCGAACCGTGGCACCTGCGCCTGAGCGTGGCCGATAAAGTCGGCGTGGGCACGGTCGAGAGCTTGCTGCAGGACATGAAGCGCGAGGGCTGCCGCAAGGGCGCGGTGGTGGTATCGACCGAGTTCCAGCCGAATGTAGCCAAAACCGCGCGCGGCCGGCCGCTGGCGCTGATCGACGGGCAGACGCTGTTTGAGATTGCCGAGAAGTAGGCGCTGGATGTGCATCTCGGGCTCTGCGACGCCGCTGCGGCCGATCGCGGAGCCACATTCGTACATCATACATCACGGAGTGTAGGATGCAGCTCAACCTGAACGACAAGGTCGCGCTCGTCACCGGTGGCTCGCGCGGGATCGGCCGGGCGATCGCAACCACGCTGGCCGCCGCCGGGGCGACGGTGGTGGTGAACTACAAGGGCAACGCCGCAGCGGCCGATGAAGTGCTGCAGGCGATCGCCGCCGCCGACGGCCAGGCCAGCGCCATTCAGGCCGACATCAGCCAGGCCGCCGAGGTCGAGCGGCTGTTCAAGGCGGTGATCGAGCGCTACGGCCGCCTCGACATCCTGGTGAACAACGCTGGCATCACCCGCGACACGCTGCTGCTGCGCATGAAGGAAGACGACTTCGACGCCGTGATCAGCACGAACCTGCGCGGCGTGTTTCTGTGCACCAAGGCGGCGCTGCGGCCCATGGGCAAGGCCCGCGGCGGGCGGATCATCAACATCACCTCGGTGGTAGGCCTGATGGGCAACGCCGGCCAGGCGAACTACGCCGCCGCCAAGGCCGGCATCGTCGGCTTCACAAAATCCACCGCCCGCGAGATGGCCTCGCGCGGCATTACCGTCAACGCCGTCGCGCCAGGCTATATCGAGACCGAGCTGACCGGCGTGCTGAGCGATCAGATCAAAACCGCCATCCTCGAAAACATCCCACTCGGCCGGATGGGCACACCCCAGGACGTCGCCAACCTGGTGTGCTTCCTGGCCTCCGACGCCGCCGCCTATATCACCGGCCAGACACTCACCGTCGACGGTGGCATGGTGATGCAGTAGCTTTATGGTGGGGGTGTGGGGCGGAGGCCGCCTCGCACCCCCACTATGCGCGGGCGGCACGGCCAAGGGCTGCGCCGCCCGCGCCAATATTGAAGATATATGTTTGATAAAATACTGATCGCAAACCGCGGCGAGATCGCCGTGCGGATCGTGCGCGCCTGCCAGGAGCTGGGCGTGCGCGCGGTTGTCGCCTACTCGCAGGCCGACCGCGACTCGCTGGCGGTGCGCCTGGCCGACGAGGCCGTGTGCATCGGCCCGGCCGCGCCGGCGCGCTCGTATCTCAACACCCCCGCGCTGATCACCGCCGCGCTGATCACCGGCTGCGACGCGGTGCACCCTGGCTACGGCTTTCTGTCGGAGAACCCGTACTTCGCCGAGATCTGCCAGGAGTGCAGCCTCACGTTTATCGGCCCCTCGCCCGAGGCCATCCGCCTGATGGGCGATAAAGCCGTGGCCCGCCAGACGATGCGCGCCGCCGGCATGCCGGTGATCCCTGGCTCCGACGGCGCGCTGCGCAGCGTCGACGAGGCCAGCGAGCTGGCGCGCGAGATCGGCTTCCCGGTGCTGCTCAAGGCGGTGGCCGGCGGCGGCGGGCGCGGCATGCGCGTGGTGCAGGAAGAATCCGAGCTGGCGCGCGCCTACGCCACCGCCAAGGCCGAGGCCGAGGCTGCGTTCGGCCAGGGCGACCTGTACCTCGAGCGCTACCTCACCGGCATGCGCCACGTCGAGATCCAGGTGCTGGCCGACAGCTACGGCAACGCGATCTACCTGGGCGAGCGCGACTGCTCGATCCAGCGCAGGCACCAGAAGATCATCGAAGAAGGCCCCTCGCCGGCGGTGAATGCCGACCTGCGCGCGGCCATGGGCGATGCGGCCATGCGCGGCGTGCGCGCAATCGGCTACACCAATGCCGGAACCATGGAGTGCCTGCTCGGGCCCGACGGGCACTTCTACTTCATGGAGATGAACACGCGCATCCAGGTCGAGCATCCCGTCACCGAGCTGATTACCGGCGTCGATCTGGTGAAGTGGCAGCTACGTATCGCCGCCGGCGAACGCTTGACGCTGACTCAGAAAGACGTTAGAATACGCGGGCATGCGGTCGAGTGCCGTATCAATGCGGAAGATCCCGAGCGCGATTTCTTGCCGTCGGCCGGCGAGGTCGAGTTCTTTCTTCCGCCGGGCGGGCCAGGCGTACGCGTCGACTCGCACATCTACGCCGGCTATACGCCACCCGGTACCTACGACTCGCTGCTCGCCAAGATCATCACCTGGGGGCAGGACCGCGACGAAGCGCTGACGCGGATGCAGCGCGCGCTGAGCGAGTGTATTATCACCGGCGTGAAAACCAGCATGCCCTTTCAGCTCGCACTGCTGGACGAGCCAGATTTTCGGCGCGGCACGATCGACCTGAGCTTTCTGCCAAACCTGATCCAGCGCCAGAAAGGCCAGGCAACGTGACGCAGGCGGCCGGAAACGTTTCAGTGGCACCGCATGTGCTAAGCAACCTGGTGGTGATGGCGGTGCGCGAGGTGCCGGGCATTGCACGCCTCGGCAGCGCGCCGCGCGCACGCCCAGGCCTGCGCGGCGACGGTGTCGCGCTGCGCGTGGCCGCCGATGGCGTAAGTGCCGATTGCTACCTGATCGCCCAGGCCGGCACCAACCTGCTCGACGTGGGCATGGCGGTGCAGGCTACCGTGGCGGCAGTGATACGAGAGCTGGCTGGTATGGCGGTACGCGAAGTGAACGTGTACATTCAAGACGTGGAGGCGGGCAATGCCTAGCCTGCGCCACCGCGTTCGCACTATTGCGCTCCAGGCCCTGTTCGAGCTCGATGCCACCGACCACGCGCCCGACGAAGTGGTGGCGCGCTGGATCGCCGAAGAGCTGCTGCCGCCCGAAGGCGAACGCTTTCTGCGCCAGCTGGTGTTCGGGGTGTGGGAGCACTACTCGTACCTCGACCGGATCATCGAAGAAGCCGCGCCAAGCTGGCCAGTCAACCAGATGCCTGGCGTCGACAAGGCCATCCTGCGGATCGCGCTCTACGAAATCCTGATCGATGAAGCAGAGAAGACGCCGGTCAAAGCGGTGATCAACGAGGCCGTCGAGCTGGCAAAGCAGTTCGGCAGCGATAATTCCAGCCGTTTTGTGAACGGTGTGCTCGGCACAGTCGTGACGCGCTATATCGAAGGGTATAGCGAGTAGCCGGTTGTGCTGGGGTAGGCGCCGCGCTTGCGGCGTCTGCGCTGTCGGTATCTTACACAGGCATATTCTCAACCAGGCTGTTGAAAGGAGCATTTCCCATGCCATCGCCCGAAATGGAAACCCGCCTGAAGCACATTGTCGCCGAGCAGCTCGGCGTCGAAGAGGCGAAAATTGTGCCGTCGGCGCGTTTCACCGACGATCTGAACGCCGACTCGCTCGACCTAGTCGAGATGATCATGTCGCTTGAGGAAGAGTTCGGCGTCGAGATCCCCGACGAAGACGCCGAGAAGCTCCTGACGGTTCAGGATGCGATCGATTATATCGACTCGCACTCGGCTGCAGGCTAGCCCCAGCATCCGGCCACCGACTGCACGACCGCAGAGAACGTAGGGAACGCGAAGCCGGCGCTTCGCCGTTGTCTGCGGCTCGGCGGTTTCTTTTTGAGGCTGCGTCATGGAAATTCTGGGCATTGGGCCAGGCGAGTTTATTCTGATACTGGTGGTGCTGCTGGTGGTGGTTGGCCCCGAGCGCCTGCCCGACCTGGCGCGCCAGGCTGGCAGGCTGCTGGTGCGCGGCCGCAACTGGCTGCAAAGCTCGCCCGACGCCGCAATGGTGCTGCGGGCGCGCCAGGAGATCGAGCAGGAGCTTGCGTCGCTGCGCACTAGCCTGCTCGAAGTCCAGAGCGTGCGCGACGAAGTGATCGGCGCGGCGCGCCAGATCGAGGAGTCGGTCGAGTCGCTCACGACTGCGGCGCGCGCACCGAGCTGCACGAGATCCAGCTCGATCGCGCCACCAAGCTCGCGCCACGCCTGAAAGCCCGGCCGACGCCCCTGCGCCGCCGAAGAGCCGTTCAAGCTGCCCGAAGCCTGGACGACGTACCCCACCACGCAGGCGCCCGAGCCCGGCGACCAGCCTGACCGCGCCACCCGATACGCTCGCGTCGATCGAGGTGCGGCTCCAGGCGATCATGGGCGACCTGTTCGCGCTGCAAGAACAGCTGCGCGCCGCGCAGCAGCGCGCTCGACGCCAGCTGGCAGCCGCCCTCGTGGGGCGTGCACCTGCCCGCCGAAGGCGCACCGGCGCCGGCAGCCGAACCGATCGCGACCGAAGAGGCCCGCCCATGAGCAATTCACAATTCTTCCTGGTGATCGGCCTGCTGGTGCTGCTGCTCGGCACGCCGCTGCTGATCGCCCTGCTGGTGCGCGTGCTGATCCGCGACACGCCCGAGGTGGTCGAGGCCACCGAGATCGACGCCGATACGCTCGCTAGCTTCCAGTCGCTCGGCGATTTCTGGGCCGGCGTCGCGCCACACCTGATCGAGCTGCGCGGCCGGCTGACCAAAGCGCTGCTGGCGGTGCTCGTCGGCACGCTCGTCGGCTTCTGGATCGTTAATAGCTCGTGGCTGCTGGGCGATACGCTGCCGAACCTGCTGATCGGCCACTTCGTGCCGGCCGAGATCAAGCTGCAGTTCATCGAGCCGGCCGAGGCATTCGTCAACTACATGCGCATCGCGCTGGTGATTGGCGTGGCGATCGCCATCCCGGTGATCATCTACCAGCTGATTGCGTTCTTCATCCCTGGCCTGCTGCCGCACGAAAAGCGCATCCTGTTCACCGCGCTGCCGTTCGTCACCGAGCTGTTCATAGCCGGCCTGGCGTTCGGCTGGTTCTTCACCATCCCGGCCGCGCTGCAGTTCCTGTTCACCTTCGGCACTACGACGCGGATCGAGGCGCAGCCGACGTTTGAGAGCTTTATCTCGACGGTGGCCACGCTGCTGCTGTGGAATGGCGTGATCTTCGAGCTGCCTGCGGTGATCTACCTGCTGGCGCGGCTCGGGATCGTCAATACCGCTATGCTCGGCCGCACCCGCCGCTATGCGATTGTGATTATTACGATCGTAGCGGCGATAATCACCCCCACTGGCGACCCCTACAACCTGCTGCTGCTGGCGGTGCCGATGTACCTCTTGTACGAGCTGGGCATTCTGCTCTCGCGCTTTGTGCCGGCCAGGCCGGCGGCCGACGAGCCTGCAACCGCCGCGAAGTAGCCGCTATGATGCACAACCCGCACCTGGCCGCGCGCCCGGCGATCGTCGCGCTGCTCGATGCGCTGCTCGCGCGCGTGCGCGCGATCCTGGGCGCGCAGCTCGTAGGCCTGTACCTCGAAGGCTCGATCACCGGCGACGACTTCGACGACGCCAGCGATGTCGACTTCGTCGTCGTCGTTGATGCCGAGCTGTCGGGCGCGCAGTTCGCGGCGCTGCAGGCGATGCACGACGACATTGCGGCGCTCGATACGCCGTGGTCGGCCGAGCTGGAGGGCACGTATATCGCGCGCGCGGCGCTGCGGCGCTACGACCCGGCGCATAGCCTGCACCCGAATATCGAGCGAGGCCGTGGCGAGCGGCTAAAGCTGAACCAGCACGACGCGGCGTGGCTGGTGCACCTGGCGATCTTGCGCGAGCGCGGGATCGCGCTGGCCGGGCCGCCGCCGAGCACGCTGATCGACCCGGTCGAGCCGGACGAGCTGCGCGCCGCGATGCGCGCGGTTCTGCACGGCTGGGCGGCACACGTTCTCGAACACCCCGAGCTGCTCGCCGGGCGCGGCTACCAGTCGTACGTGGTGCTGTCGCTCTGCCGCATCCGCTACACGCTCGACACCGGCGCGATTGCCTCGAAGCGCGCGGCGGCGCTGTGGGCGCAGGCGCGGCTAGGGCCGCAGGGCGCGGCGCTGATCGAGCGCGCCTGGGCCGGGCGGCAGCAGCCCGCGCAGCCCGCCGCCCCCGGCGACATACGCGCCACACTTCAGCTCATCCGCGACGCTCTGGATGTGTGGGCGGCTCTTCCAAACGAGTAGGCTTCTCTGTTCAAACAAGTTGGCCACTCTTCCAAACATGTTGGCTGCCCTTCCAAACGAATCGGCGAGCGTTTCAAACATGTAGACTGCTCTATTCAAACAAGTTGGCGAGCATTTCAAACGGATAGACGGCCCTTCCAAACGTGTAGGAAGCCGAAACGTACCTCGCTGCGCAGCCAAGCACGAGCAGCGCCAGGGCAATCCAGATGACGACAATGGCCAGCGCACCCAAGCGGCTGCTAGGCCGGTGTGCCATACGTGCTGCGGCGCTCTCGCGATGTTCTTGAAAGAGAGCAGGCGGAATAAGGCGGATTGCAAGGGCAATTCCCAGCGGTACGAGGATGAGATCATCCAGGTAGCCAAGAACCGGAATAAAATCAGGTATAAGGTCGATCGGGCTGAGGGCATAGGCCGCCACGCATCCAGCGACCAACTTGGCATACCAGGGCACGCGGGGGTCGCGTGCGGCCAAATACAAAGCGATGACGTTCTGTTTTAGCGCACGCGCCCACTGGCGCAGCTGGTGAAGCGGAACCACTTCTTGCCTATCCACGGCGAGCGAAGGAGCCAGGAATGCATTCGGGGGCAGCAAAGCCGCCCCCGAAGCTCGTTGGCGTCAGTGCAGCATCGGCGACTGCGCGGTCGTGCCGCCGCGCGTGTTGCGCGGCAGGTGGTAGATGACTTCCTTCCACAAAGCTGTTAGACTTCACATCCGCGCAATAAAGCACTGTGGCGTCGCACAGCATCGGCTGTCACGCCACGCCACACTTCGACGGCCTACAAGAAGTCGGCTGCCCATCTAGTTATGCGAGCACGTATGCTTCTTTGAGCCACGCGATAAGCTCGCCATCCACTTCATCAGGGGTAGCTATCTTGACCTCGTTGTGATAGCGGTTCTTAGACACCTGCTCGCTTTTTGCAACGCGCTCGCCCTGCAAAAGCCGATCCATTCGCAGGTTGAGGTACAGAAAGCTCTTGCGGGGGTGAATACCTGCAAAGCCTGATGTGTGGACAAGATGGATAGATGTTTTCTTCGGCTCCTCCTGAAACGGCCCAAGTGTGTGCAGGACTTCAATCAGCCGATGATAGATAGCGGAGACCACCGCATCCTTACCCACAAAAAGGGCATCTACGGTTTGTGTTGTCTCGGTCATCATTAGCTCCCCCAACTTCCAATCACTCTAAGGTTGGCTATTCCTTGCCATTCCCGTTCGTCTGTTGAGCTGCCGGCTGCGCGGCGGGCGACGCTGGCTGCGCAGCGGCTGCTGGTGCTGCCGCTGCTGGTGCCGCCTGTACGGTCGCCACCACCGGCTCTGCGGCTGGGCGTGGCGTTTGTTGTGCTGGGTTCTGGTGGCTCTTTATGAAATCAGGGGTTACGTCTTGGGTTATGACGGGAGCAATTACCTTGACTGCGGGGCTCTGGTTCTGGTTATCACTCATTTTTTCATCCTCCAAGTGAGTGTTATTAGTGACGGGCGACATAGTTGGAGTAAACTCAATTGTTAAGTCGTGTTTGTCTCTTGAAATATACATCAGTGGACTTGTATACAAGTGACCCTGTTCGGAATAGACTTTGACATCCCGCAATACAAGCTCTCTGTCCTTATCTGCATCTGAATACTGAAATAACCAGCCATAGTATACAAGTTGTAATTTATGGTCCCTTACATAAACCCATCCCTGGTTGGGTTGTGCCAGGAAAGTATGCCACAGCTCCTTATCGTGTAAACGACTGCTTGCCCCTATCCTATAACCGAACTTGCCGACTAGATTATACTTATCCGCATACGCAGCAAGAACCGCTATCACTACGCCTATCAGAGTAGCTTCTGGTATCTCGCCCCACGGTATTGCTAATTTATCGTCTGTGAGTGCTTCAAAAGCCTTCGGAGGGTACACAGAAAAGCCGAGGCGGGCGAGGAGGTTTATCCCAGCGCCGTAAACGAGATATATGAAAAACGAGAACAACCCAATGAGAAGGAAGTCTTCCCAGTCTTTATGCTCTGATCGGCCACGCAGTCGCCAATACAACAACGCGCTGATGATGCCGGGCAGCGCGAGGACGACTATTCGGATAACTGAGCCGCTAAGGTTCATCAGGCTAGGGCGTAAGTAAGGTTGATTGTCGCCGCCCTATTATAGCATATCCGTTCAAGTGACGTTCGGCGATAGCCTATAGAAACCTTTACCTCTGCTTCGCGTAAAGTATATAATAGCCTAACAACAATCACGCAGCAGAGGTACATATGCAGCTATGGAAACGTCTCCTGGGGGTACTCGTTCGCCTAGGCATAGCGGGGATAATCATCGCCTGCATCGCCAGCATTGTCGCCGCTGCATACTTTGCTGCTCTGTTTCCCAGCTGGACGGGCTTCGCTGCTGATCCTATACCACCAAACGCCGCAATCACTCCTGTTGTGGTCTACCAGCCTGCAAAGACGCTGTGGGATTGGCTTCAGCTTCTCCTTGTACCGTTGGTGCTGGCGGTCGGCGGCTATTGGTTGACGCGCTCCGAGAACCGCTATGCCCTTCAACTTCAAGAGCGACGTGAGGCAGAAGCTCGCAAGATTGAAGACGATCGGGCACAGGACGCCGCACTGCAATCATACCTTGACCAGATAACTCAACTGTTACTGCACGAAAAGCTGCGAACATCTCAACCTGATGACGAGGTACGGAGCATCGCACGGGCGAGAACGCTGACGGTGCTCCGGGTGCTAGATGGCTTGAGAAAGGCCACTGTACTTCAATTTCTCTATGAGGCAAATCTTATCGGAAGCATCAAGCTAGACAATAAAACAACACTGAGCAGCATGTCTGCAATTGTATCTTTAGAGGGGGCAGACCTAACGCTAGCGCACTTACCTAAAGCCATGCTGAATGGAGCAATTCTGAGCGGAGTGAACCTGAGCGATGCCGACCTGAACGAGGCATACTTGGCTGGAACTGATCTCAGCGGAGCCAGCCTGAGCGGGACATTTCTGAAGGGAGCTGAGCTAAGCGGCGCGACCTTGAGTAGAACCAATTTAGATGGGGCCAACTTAGAAAAGGCATATCTATATAAAGCGAACTTACAGGGCGCACTTTTGCGAGAGGCGAACTTACGGGAGGCGAGCTTACGAGAGGCAGACTTGCGAGTGGCGGATCTCCAGGCTGCTAACCTATTTTATGCAGACTTGAAAGGGACGGATCTGCGAGAAGCCAGCTTGTTCCAAGCGAACCTACGGTGTATGAATCTGCGAGTGGCTAACTTGGTTGGAACAGACCTACGAGGAACAGACCTACGAGAAGCGAAATTAACCGGAGTAGATCTACGAGGGGCGGACCTACAAAAAGCGAACCTACTTGGAGCAGACTTGAGGGATGCGATCTTAATCGAAGCAAACCTTCAGTTCGATTGCAAGGTGACGGCTGAACAGCTCGCACAGGCTCGTTCACTGAAAGACGCGAAACTGCCCTTTGGCATGCATCTTCCACCAGCGCCAGAAGCCAGAGCAACTCCGCAGAACGACAATACAGCAAAGCACGAAGCGGCACCGAAAACACCAGAAAAGTAAGTCTCCCGAATCCTACAGGTAAAGGTGCTATAATAAGTATAGACACGAGCGACCGTCCTTGATCGGGGCGGTCTTTTTGTGCCTGCAAAACCTAATACGAGAGGGTCGTCTCCGCAAGGGGGCGGCCCTTTTGTGTGTGCAAAGGAGACCAGCGTGGCACTGCTTGAGGACGGCAACATCTGCTGCATCTGCGACGAGAAGGCAGTGCATCGACGTATCGGTGGCGTGCCGGCGTACTACTGCGCGGAATGCTTTGAGGCCCACAAGAGCGACATCCTGCTGAACGTACCGTGGGTGAAGCTACTGATGAACAGTGAGCGCCAGCGTTGGAAGCGCCGCAACCGGCTGATGAGTAGGGATCTGGTGGTGTATAATGCTCTTCACATGGCTGCCAACGATGAAAGAGGGCGCTACGCTGATGTTCGAGATCGAGTTCACGCCAGAGGCAATCGAAGATATCGAGCAGCTACGCGCATTCGACCGACGACACATCATCGCCGCTATTGAAGAACAGCTTTCGCACCAGCCAGCGACTCTGACCCGCAATAGAAAGCAATTGCGCCCGAATAAGCTTGCCGAATGGGAGCTGCGAATTGTCCCATATCGCATTTTCTACGACGTAGATACAACTCGCTCAGTGGTCAAGATCATCGCCGTGGGGTATAAGCAAGGCAACACATTGTTTATCCACGGCGAGGAGTACATGCTGTGAAAACGATCAATCTCTCGAATCCGACGATCGATCTGACTGCCCTACTCGATCAAGCGAATGACGAAGATGTGGTGGTGCGGTTGGCTGATGGCCGCGAGTTCTTGCTGAGCGCGGTCGATGATTTCGATATCGAAGTTGCCCAGACGCGCCAGAACGAGAAACTCATGGCGCTGCTCGAAGAGCGCGCTCGGCAGGCGCGCACGCTTCCGCTTGATGAGGTGAAGCGGCGCCTTGGCCTGACCGAGTAGCCAGGAATGCATTCGGGGGCAGCACAGCCGCCCCCAAAGCTTGTTGGCGTTAGTGCGGCATCGGCGACTGCGCGGTCGTGCCGCCGCGCGTGTTGCGCGGCAGATAGTAGATGACTTCCTTCCATACTGCTGTGATCTCATCAGCGCAGATCACTACGAGGTCGTCGGGCTCGGCAAGGCGCAGCGCGTGGCGCGTAGCCTCGAGCTCGTCGAGCACAGTGATCATGCGGTCGGGCGGCATGCCGACCTCGCGCGCGGCATCGTGCAGCAGCTCAGCGATCGAGCCGACCTCGCGGCCGCGCCGGTCGTTGTCCTCTTTGATCACCAGCAGGTCGAACGTCTTGCCGGCGATTGCACCGAACGCGCGGATGTCCTGGTCGCGCCGGTCGCCGGGCGCGGCGATCACGCCGATAGTGCGGCGGTAGTTCGGCCGCAGTCGTCCGACGAGGTCGCTCAGCGCGGCCAGCGCCGCCGGGTTGTGGGCGTAGTCGACGATCACGCGGAAGGCGTACTCGTCGAACACATTCAGGCGGCCAGGCGTGAGGTAGAAGCTGGTGGCGAAGGTGCGCAGGCCCTGGCGGATGTTCTCGACCGAAACGCCGCGCGCGTAGCAGACCGCCGCCGCCGCCAGCGCGTTGGCCACGTTGTGCAGCGCCTTGCCCTCGAGCGTCGCCGGGATCAGGTGCGTCCACAGCAGCGGAATATACTGCTCGGCATCATAGATCGCCAGCATCTCGCCGCGCACGCCGGGCTGCAGCACCACCGCCGTGCCGCCCTCGGCGATATGGTTCTTCACCAGCTGGCTGGCGCCCTCGCCGCCGTGCATGCTGAAGTACACCACCCGGCCCTCGGCGTGCTCGGCCATCGCCGCCACCAGCGGGTCGTCGGCATTCAACACCGAGGCGCCGTTGTCGCGCACCACCTCGACAAGCAGGCGCTTGACTTCGGCCAGCTGCTCGAGCGTATCGACGCCGCGCAGCCCCAGGTGATCCGACGACACGTTCAGCACCGCGCCGACGTCGCAGCGGTCGAAGCCCAATCCCTCGCGCAGAATGCCGCCGCGCGCCGTCTCGAGTACGGCCGAGTCGACGGTCGGGTCTTTCAGCACCACGCGCGCGCTCCACGGGCCGGTCATGTCGCCGCGCATGTACAGCTGCCCGTCGATGTAGATGCCGTCGGTGGTGGTGAGGCCCACGCGCTCGCCGTTCATCTTCAGAATATGCGCGACCATACGCGCCGTTGTGGTTTTGCCGTTGGTGCCGGTGAGCGCCACCAGTGGGATGCGCGCCGGCGTGCGCGGCGGGAAGAGCATGTCGATCACCGGCCGGGCGACGTTGCGCGCCTGGCCTTCGCTGGGCTGCAGGTGCATGCGGAAGCCGGGGCCGGCGTTCACCTCGACGATGCCGCCGCCGACTTCGCGCAGCGGCTGGGTGATGTCGGGCGTGATAATGTCGATGCCGGCGATGTCGAGGCCGATCACCAGCGCGGCGCGCCGGGCGATCTCGCGCGTCTCGTAGTGGATCTCGGTGGTGCGGTCGATCGCGGTGCCGCCGGTGCTGAGGTTGGCGGTGGCCGCCAGGGAGAACACCTCGCCGGCCTTCAGCACCGTGCCGAGCGAGTAGCCGGCGCGCGCCAGCAGCAGCTCGGACTGGTGGTTGATCTTGATGCGCGTCAGCACCTTCTCGTGCCCGATGCCGCGGCGCGGATCGCGGTTGACGATCTCGATCAGCTCGGCGATCGTATGCTCGCCGTCGCCGACCACGTGCGCCGGCACGCGCTCGGCCACCGCGACAACCTTGCCGTCGATCACCAGCACCCGGTAGTCCTTGCCGGCCAGAAACGTCTCGACCAGCACCGAGCGGGTATACTCGGCGGCGGCCTCAAAGCCGCGCCGCACCTCGTCGGCCGTAGTCAGGCGGATCGACACGCCACGGCCGTGGCTCACGTCGAGCGGCTTGGTCACCACCGGGTAGCCGATGCGCTCGGCGATCGCCACCGCCTCGTCGGCGCTGCGCGCGAGCTGGTGGCGCGGCACGGGAATGCCGACATCGCCGAGCAGCTTGATCGTCAGCTCTTTGTCGCTGGCGGTCTCCACGGCGATATTGCTGGTTTTGCCCGTCACCGAGGCGCGGATGCGCTGCTGGTACTTGCCCCAGCCGAGCTGCACCAGGCTGTTGGTGTCGAGCCGGATGGCCGGAATATCGCGGCGGCGCGCCTCCTCGACCAGCGAGGCGGTGGTGGGGCCGAGCGCGATCTCCTGGGCGCGCTCGATCAGCCGCTCCAGCGCGCGCGCGAAATGGAAGCCGGCGGCCTGGTCGGCCGGGAGCGCGCTGGGCATATCGGGCGGCAGCAGGCTGCGCACCAGCGTGATCGCCAGCTCGCCGGCGTCGAGGCCAACCTGCTCTTCGGTGAACGAGAAGATCACATAGTAGACGCCGGGCTGCCCCGGCACCGATCGCGTCTTGCCGTATGTCACCGGCGTGCCGGCCAGGCACTGCAGCTCGATCGCCACGTGCTCGACGACATGACCGAGCCAGGTGCCACGGCTGCCGTCGTCGTTCTGATCGGCGAGCCGCCGCACAAAGCCACCCGGCACGCCATACGAGCAGCCGTGCTCGCTCAGTGTCGGGATGAGCGCCAGCAGCCGCTCGTTGAACTGTGGGATCTCGCCCGAGGGGTGCCGCTCAAGCTCCTCCAGGTCAACCGTCAGGCGGATCACCGGGCGATAGCCATACGGGCTCGGCCCGCGATATACTCGAGTTTCACGCACGCGCATTGTTTTCTCCTTTGGGATGCTGTGGCGGCGATTGTACCATACTTGCTTTCGCGCGTGTCGCGCTGCTGCGGCCGGGGCGTGGTACAATGCGGAGGCTGCTCGGCCAGGCGCTCCAGCGCACTAGCTGGCCGGCGGCGGGGTCGCGCGCCTCAAATCTGCGGCCCGGCGTGCCACCGCAGAGATTGCACCAATATCGCGCCCGTACAGCCGCAAGCCGAAATCCGGTGAGCTGAAGCATGCCTAGCGAGAACGTATGATCGCGAATAGCGCGGCGCCGCTGGCCGCAACGAGCCTGCTCGCGGCGCTGCAGCTGGCCGACTCATTCTTCCCCAGCGGGCTGTACACCCAATCGCACGGCATGGAAGCGTTTGTGAGCGCGGGCGTAGCCGGGCCGGCGCAGGTCGCCCCGCTGCTGGCGAGCTACCTGCGCCACACCGCCGGCCCGGCCGATGGCCTGGCGGCGCGCTGGGCCGTGCGCGCGGCCCACGCCAATGACATCGGGCTGGTAGCCGCGATCGACGCGCGCCTCGACGCCGGCAAGCTCGCGGCCGAGCCGCGCGCGGCCTCGCGGCGCTGCGGCGGGCGCGTGCTGCTGCTTGGCCGCGAGCTTTACCCGAGCCCGCTGCTGGCCGAGTACGCCGCGCTGGTGGCCGCCGGGCGCGCACCCGGCCACCAGGCGCTGGCGCTGGCGCTGCTGGGCGCGGCCGCCGGCCTGGACGAAGACACCGCCGCGCTGATCGAGCTGCACACCTTCGCCGTGAGCCTGCTGGGCGCGGCGCTACGGCTTGGCGCGATCGACCACGCCGACGCCCAGGCGCTGCTGCTAGGCGCCCAGCCGGCAATCGCCGCCGCCGCCGACGCGCACCGCCACAGCCACTGGCACGACATCGGCGGCTTCGCGCCGCAGATCGACGTGCAGCAGTTCCGCCACCGCTACGCCGAGATGCATATGTTCGCCAGCTAGCGCCGCCGGCGCCTGCCCAACAGGAAGCACCATGGAACACAGCCACCCCCACGTACACGCCGACCCGCTGCCGCCGCGCGGGCGACACGGCCGCATCCCGCGCGTCGGCATCGGCGGGCCGGTCGGCTCGGGCAAGACGGCGCTGATCGAGGCGCTGGTGCCACTGCTGATCGGCCGCGGCCGCGCGCCGCTGGTGATCACCAACGACATTGTGACGCGCGAGGACGCCGAGCACGTGCGCCGCACCCTGGCCGGCACGCTCGACCCCGAGCGCGTGGTCGGCGTCGAGACGGGAGCTTGCCCGCACACCGCAGTGCGCGACGACCCGACCATGAACCTGGCGGCGGCGGCCGAGCTCGAGGCGCGCTACCCCGACGCCAGCATTCTGCTGCTCGAGAGCGGCGGCGATAACCTGACGCTCAGCTTTAGCCGCGCGCTGGTCGACTTCTTTGTTTTCGTGATCGATGTGGCCGGCGGCGACAAGATCCCGCGCAAGCGCGGCCCCGGCCTGATCCAGGCCGACCTGCTGGTGATCAACAAGACCGACCTGGCGCCGCACGTCGGCGCGAGCCTAGAAGTGATGGAGCGCGACTCGCGGCTGGTGCGCGGCGCGCGGCCGTTTCTGTTCACCAACTGCCGCAGCGGCGCGGGTGTGGCCGAAGTGCTGGACGCGATCGAGCGCGCGCTGCTTGGCGCGCCAACCGCCTGAGCCGTGCAGACGGCCGACCATACGCCAGAAGCAGCCAGCGCCGCGCCGCGCCAGGCTGGCCGGCTGGAGCTTGAGCTGTGGCGCGACGGCGCGACGACGCGCCCGCGCCTGGCGTTCGCCAGCCCGCCGCTGCAGCTCTCGCGGGTGCGCTACGACGCGCCCGAGGCGCCAGGCGCCGCCAGCTTCACGCTGCTGCACCTCGGCGGCGTGCTGGCCGGCGACCGCGCCGAGATGCGCGTGTCGCTCGGCGCGGGCGCGCGGGCGCGCGTACACATGGCCGCGGCTACGCAGGTATACCGCATGCCCAGCGGCGACGCCGCGCACGCGCTCGCGCTTACGCTTGGCGCGGGCGCCCAGCTCGAATGGCTGGCCCAGCCGCTGATCCTCTTCGGCGGCGCGCGCTTCGCCCAGCGCACCACAACCGCTACCCTGCGCCCGGCGCGCGGCTCGCGCTTTCGACGTGTTGGCGCCTGGCCGGCTGGCGCGCGGCGAGTGCTGCGCGGTTGCGCGCTACGAGTCGCGGCTGGAGGTGTGTGATACGAGCGGGCGCCTGCTGGTGGCCGAGCGCGCGCTGCTCGAGCCCGAGCGCGACCAGCCGCCGCTGCCCGCCGACACGCCGGTGCCGGGAAGCCTGTTTCTGCTCGGCGACATGCCCGACGCCGAGCGGCTGGCGGCGGCGCTGCACCCCGCCGACGACCCGCGCGTCGGCGTGACGGTGCTGCCGAACGCGGCCGGCGTGCTGGTGCGTATGCTCGGCGCATCGCCCAGCGCGGTGCACCAGGCGCTGGCGCGCCTCCACGCGCAGGCCACAGCCATTGCGGGCTCTGATGGTGCTCGGCAAGTTTAGCATCCGGTAGGCCCGCATGATCGCCGGCACACCCGCTTCGGCGCGGCGATGGCCCACTGGCCGTCGCCGCGCGCGCGTTTCCGTGGTACGATCGCGCCGACTGCGATTGTTGTGTGCTGAGAGGGAGCAATGTACGACGCAATTGTGATCGGCGGCGGGGTTGTCGGCGCGTCGCTGGCATACCACCTGGTGCGCGGCGGCGCGCGCACGCTGCTGCTCGACCGAACCGACGCCGGGCGTGCCACCGACGCGGGCGCCGGCATCCTTACGCCCGAGCTAAGCGAGCATACGCCGGACGCGCTGTTCGAGATGGCGCTGGCGGCGAACGACTACTACCCGCAGCTGGTGGCCCAGCTAGCCGCCGAGCAGGACGGCGACACCGGCTTCGCGCGCTGCGGCCAGCTGACGGTAGCGCTCGACGCCGACGAGCTTGCGCCGTTCGCGGCCGCGCACGGGGCCGAGCTGGCGCGCCCGCGCTCTGGCGCATCTGCAGCCTACGCGCCGCACGAGCTGGCGACCGACGAAGCGCGGCGGCGCTTCCCAGCGCTGGCCTCGGTTCAGCAGGCAATGTTCTACCCACGCGGCGCGCGCGTCGACGGCCGGATGCTGGCCGAGGCGCTGCGGCGCGCGGCCGAGGCGCGTGGGCTTGAGGTGCGCGCGCAGAGCGTCGATCGGCTGCTGGTGCGCGAGGGCGCCGCCGAAGGAGTTGAGGCAGGCGGCGAGCGGATTGCCGCCGGGACAGTGGCGGTTGCCGGCGGCGCGTGGACGCCCGAGCTTGCCGCGCCACTGGGGATTACGCTACCGATCGAGCCGCAGCGCGGCCAGATCGCGCACCTGCAGCTGCCTGGCGCCGACACCGGCGAGTGGCCGGTGGTGTGTGGGTTTCGCGGGCACTATATTGTGGCGTGGCCGGGCGGGCGGGTGGTGGCCGGCGCCACCCGCGAGCGCGGCAGCGGCTTCGCGGCGCACACCAGCGTGGCTGGCGTGCAGACGGTGCTGGCCGAAGCGCTACGGCTGGCGCCGGGGCTTGCGGCAGCGCGGCTCGCCGAGGTGCGGGTGGGGCTGCGGCCTGCCAGCGCCGATGGGCTGCCGATCCTCGGGGCGCTGCCGGGCCTGCGCGGCGCATATGTAGCCACCGGGCATGGCCCGCACGGCCTGCAGCTCGGGCCATATAGCGGCAAGCTGCTGGCCGAGATCATGCGCGGCGCGGGCGACGCGGGCGCGATTGCGGCGTTTGGCGCGGGGCGGTTCAGCGCGTGAGCACGGCTGAGCCGCCCCGCAGTAGCTTCCGGCCTACTTGAATACCACCGGCAGATACACACGCCGCACCGTCAGGTTAGTATTCACGCTGAATGCGAGCGTCTGCTGCGGCCCGGCATTGCCCGCGCCATCGACGGCCTGGTAGCGCAGGGTGTAGCCACCATTGGCGAGCCGCCCCAGGTCGAGCAGCGCGCCGGGCGTGTCGTTCCAGCTGGCGCCATCCCAGCTCCAGTGGATGTGATCGACGCCCTTGCCGCCCTGGTCGTCGGCGGGCACGCGCAGCCAGGGCGCGTCGGCGAACGTGCCGCCGAAGCTCACCGCGCCGCCGCCTAGCGCGTCGGGCAGCGTGCGGAATTGCGTGTCGCCGGGCGCCTGGACGTCGTAGCCAGCCGAGGCGTCGCCGGTGCGCTCGAAATACTTGAACGACAGCACGTGCACGCCGGGGGCCAGGTCGATCTGCCCGGTGGCGGCCGCGTCGGCATGCAGGCCGTTATTCACCACCACCGGCTTGCCGTCGACCCACAGCCACGAGCCGTCGTCGCTGCTGGTGCGGAAGGTGTAGGTGCCGCCAGCCGCCGCGTAGAAGCTACGGGTCTGCTCGATCAGAAACTGGTCGGTCAGTCCCAGCGGGCCGCCCTCGCCCCAGTTGATCCAGGCGCCATCCCAAGCGAAGCTGCCGACATACTGGCCGCGCGGGATCGACAGCGGGTTGCGCGTGCGCGCCAGGAAGTTGTCGGGGATGCCGCCGAGCTGGTACACCTGCGCCAGCGGCCGCAGGCTCGAGTCGTAGCTGGCCGCCACCGGCGCAATCTTCTCGCCGCTGACCTGAATGGCAGTCGGCGACACACCCTGCGCCAGGTACTGCACGTTTTCCTGCACAATGCCGGCCTGAAGCGTGTAGGAGCCAGCGTCGCGGAAGCGCACATAGCCGACGATCGTCTGCTCCTGGTTCGGCGCGAGGTCGGCGCTCAGGCCCCAGCGCCAGGGGTAATCGCTGGTGGCGCCGGCGCAGCTATTGTTGGCGCGCTTGTCCCAGCCGGCCCAGCCCAGCACCACGCGCACGCGGTCGTCTTCTTTCGGGAAGCTCGGGTAGCTGCTCTGGCTATTGCCGACGAAGCACTCGTCCTGGTCGTAGACATAGCCGTTGTTGGGATTGTTCAGCCCGCCGCCGGCGGTCGGGTCGACGCGCGGCGCCTGGCCGTGCAGGGTGGTGGTGCCGGTGTTGCGGATCGTCAGCGCCACCTTCAGCAGCTCGCCGCTGGCCAGCGCGGTGCGCTCAAATGCCACCTTGGTGAGCTGCGCGCCCGTCACCGAGCTGTGGGGCTCCCACTTGATCGCGTCGAAAAACAGCACCTTGCCGGCGCTCAGCGGCTCGCCGGTGTTGTCGTACAGCTCGACCGCGCCGTCGCTGCCGGCATTAAACTGGTAGGCGCCGATGTCCACCCAGCTGCTGGCGGTGTTGTGGTCGACCGTGCGGGTGGCGTTGCCCTCGGCCGAGTGGATGCGGTAGAGCGCCTGGCCGCTGGCGTAGGGCGAGGTGCCTAGGCCACAACCCTGCGGAATGTGCACAAACACGCGGTAGCGCCCGGCGCTCGGCAGGGTTGGCCGCCAGGTCGCGCTATTCTCGGGCGCGCCATCGGTGGCGTAGGTCCAGTAGGTATGGCCGTTGTAGCCACAGCCGGCCTCGTGCCAGTCGACCGGGCTGCGCGCGAAGCTTTGCTCGAGGTCGTCGACGATCAGGTCGGCGCTATCGGCGCCGCCGTCGCTGACCATGCGCTTCACCCGGTCGCGGATGCCCGGCAGGTAGGCGATCGTCTGGTCGCCTGGGCATGTGGTGTGGCCAGGCGTCACCTGGCGGTGGCCGGCGATATTCAGCACCGTCGCGCCGGCGTTATACGGCCGGCAGTACGACGAGATATCGCAGCCATAGTAGTACGAGCTGCCGAGCGGATCGATACCTTTCTGCGATGCTTTCCAGGCCAGCAGGCGCACGAGCGCATCCTGCGCGGCCTGGGTCGGCGGCACATTGGCGTAGGTGCCGATCAGCACCACGCCCATCGAGCCATAGTTGGCGGTGTCGTGAAACGCCACCGCGTCGTCGCCGCCGGCACGCCCCTCGTAGATCGTGCCGTTGGGGTCGATCAGGTAGTTGTAGCCAACGTCGCCCCAGCCGCGGCTGTAGGTGTGGAAGGCCCACTCGGCGCGCACACGGTCGCTCCAGCTCTGCTCGCCGCCGGTAAGCGTATTGCTGTCGGCGGTGTGGTGCACCACCATATGGTTCACCGGGTAGTAGTACGGCTTGACGCGGCTGCCCTGGCCGTCGGGCGAACCCCAGGCGGTGCGCGAGACGACGGAGGGCTTGCCAATGGCCGACGGCTCGGCGCTTGGCTCGGGCGGAGCCACGGCATTGGGCGCGGCCGGCGGCCCAGGCTCGGCGGCGGGCGGCGGGGCGCTGGCGTCGACGGTGTTGACCTGGATGGCGCGCAGCGTGGGCAGAGCGCCGCCGGGCGCGGGCGTGTAGTGTGCGCGCACCTGCCACAGCTGGGCGCTGCCGCCTACCGCGATCGTCTGGCTCCAGGCTACATCCGGGCCATCGGCCTCGCTCCACAGGTCGTCGTTCTCCTCCACCGCCACCCAGTCGGTCCAGCTAGCGCCATCGCCCAAGGCGCGCACCTCGAGCTCAATGGCGGCGCCTTCGGGCACGCTGGCCTCGCGGCGCAGCAGCATATGCGTGAACGGGCGCGCGGCGGCCATTGGCGGCGAAAGGTAGTCGGCGGCCGCGGCTGTGCGCGCGTCGGGGCCGGGAAGATCGGGGCCTAGACCCGGCGTCAGCAGCACCTGGTCGGGCACGCCGCGGTTGGGGTCGTCCTGGGCGCGCGAGAACCTGGCAGGCGCCAGGTACAGAGCGCAGAGCGCGATAGCAAACAGTGTGATGAAAAGTAGCCGCTGGCGCATGGGTGGATCTCCTCAGGGAACAGCGCGAATCGGGAAGGAGAGCGATCTTTTAGCTCTTATAGTACCTACCCCAAAAATGACAAAGCTGAGATCCAGCTGATAGATTCATGAAGATGGCGAGCCGCCGCGCGCCCGCCGTGGTACAATAGCCGATACCAAAGAGCTAAACGCAGGCTGGCCGCTGTAACCGAACTGTCATGGTTCGCAGCCGAAATGGTACAATTCGGCCAGTACGTACTGATCGGGAATACCATGCCTGAGCCTTCAGCCGAGCTTACCATTCTGGCGCTCGAAACATCGTGCGACGAGACGGCCGCGGCGATCGTGCGCGGCGGGCGCACGATCGTGGCGAATATCGTGGCCTCGCAGATCGACATTCACCGGCGCTATGGCGGGGTCGTGCCCGAGGTGGCGTCGCGCCAGCACGTGCTGGCGATCCCTGCGGTGGTCGAGGCGGCGCTGGCGCAGCTGCCGGGCGGCTGGGATGCGGTTGGCGCGGTGGCTGCCACGTATGGGCCGGGGCTGGCGGGCGCGCTGCTCACCGGCCTCAACGCGGCCAAGGCGATCGCCTGGGCGCGCGAGCTGCCGTTCGTGGGGGTGAACCATATCGAGGCGCATATCTATGCGAACTGGCTGGCGGGCGGAAAGCACGATGCGGGAGCCGCAGGCGCCACTCCCTCAGCTCCCGCGCCGCAACCTCCAGCCCCCGAGCCGCAGTTCCCGCTGGTAGCGCTGGTGGTGTCGGGCGGGCACACGCTGCTGGCGCTGCTCGAGGGCCACGGGCGCTACCGGCTGCTGGGGCAGACGCGCGACGACGCGGCGGGCGAGGCGTTCGATAAAGCGGCGCGGATCATGGGCCTTGGCGTCCCCGGCGGGCCGGCGATACAGCAGGCCGCCGCGCAGGCGCCCGGCGGCGTAACGCTGCCACGCGCGTGGCTGCGCGACAGCTACGATTTCTCGTTTAGCGGGCTGAAGACGGCGGTGCTGCACCAGATCCAGGGCCATCAGAACCGCGAGGCGCGCGTGGCCACCAAGAACCTTCCGCAGCGCAAAAGCCCCGCCGACGCGCCGGCCCCGCCGACCACAGCCGCGCCGCGCCCGCCGGAGCGGCACATCGCGCAGCTAGCGTATGCCTTTCAAGAGTCGGTGGTGGATGTGCTGGTGACCAAAACCGTCGACGCGGCGCGCGCCCACGGCGCCACCGAGATCTTGCTGGCCGGCGGTGTCGCGGCGAACACCCGGCTGCGCGCCGAGCTGGCGCGCCGCGCGCACATACCGGTGCGCTGCCCGCCGATCGCGCTCTGCACCGACAACGCCGCCATGATTGCGGCGGCGGCATTCTACCGCTTCGAGGAAGGCCGCCAGAACGGCTGGGATCTCGACGTGCGGCCAAACCTGCCGCTTGGCTTCGCGTAGTGCGGCGGCTTGACCTGATGCGCGCTGAGCAGCGGCGACTTGCGGGCTACCCGGAGGTGCGCTTGCGCGGTGCCGACGGCTTGCGTGGCTCGCCGGCGATCTTGTCAAGCCGCGCCTCAATCTCGTCGAGCCGCAAATCGAGCTGGTTCAGCCGGTCGCTAATGCTCGTGACGTCGGTGCGGGTCGGCATGTTGAGCTGCACCAGCACCTGGGTCATGCTCTGCTCGAGCATCTGCTGAACAATCGCCGGCGGCGACTGGCCCATCCAGTTTTCGAGCATGGCGCCGCGCATCGCCGGCAGCATGCCCAGCGGGTCGAGCCAGCCGGCGAAGTTTGGCGCCAGGCCGCGCGCCTCGGCCATGCTGGCAAGGCCCTGGCGCATCACCGCCTCGAGCATCTGGCGTAGCGGCGCGGAGCTTGCCAGGTAGCTATCGAGCAGCGCGCGCATGCTCGCGGCATAGGTTTCCGACTGAACGAACTCGGCCATCATGCTATCGACAAGCTTGCGGAATGGCGCCGAGCCGGCCAGGTAGCTATCGATCAGCGCGCCGGCCGCACGCGTGTACTCTTCGGTATTCATCACCCGCAGCATCGCCGCCGTCCAGGCCTCAATGCTGGCGGCCTGCATGCCAAACAGCATGCCGGCCGGGTCGAAGATACTTGGTTCGTTGTCTTTCGCAGCCATATCGTCCTCGCTCGCGGCCGCCCTGCGTGTATTCTTCGGGCGGCTCGGCGGCATGCTACCACAGATCAGTTACAGGGCCTACGCGGTGCGCGTTTTGCCTTCGGCAGAGCGGTACTTTTTCATGGATGGTGCTGAGATGTTGGCGCTTTGCGCCAACATCTCAGCACAAAAGCAAGCGAAGTACCATGCTGCCGCAGGCAGAACAAGCCGATAGCGCAGGCGACCGCCTAAGTCCTGTCAGTTACAGGGCCTACGCGCGGGCCGGCTCACAGCTCCTTCTCGAGCCAGTAGAACGAGCGATTGATCGCCGCGTCGACGGTGCGGGCATAGAACGAGATCGGCCCGACCCAGCTGATCTCGGCGCGCTCGAAGCCCAGCTCGCGCAGATCGCGCAGGCAGCGCAGCAGCAGCACGCGGCCCAGGCCCTTCCAGCGCTGATCTTCGGCGGTGCCGGTGGGGCCGAAGACATTGCGGAACGACGAGGTATCGTAGCAGGCGAAGGCGCACAGCTTGCCCTCCTTGAGCGCTACGAATGCCGACACCGGGTCGTTCGCGTAGGTGCTTAGCGCCTCCCACTGCCAGATCGACCCCCACTCGGCGTGCACCCACTCGCTCAGCGCGGCCTGGTCGCCGGGGAGCAGGCGGCGAATGCTGAAGCCGTCGGCGGCCAGGCGCGCCTCTGCGGCGCTGGTATCCCAATCGTGCGCGGTCAGGTCCACCTCCATATTCACCGCGTCGCCCTTGCGGTGAAAGCCGTGGCGCAGCAGGAAGCACAGCCCCGGCGTATAGCGCAGATCGACGCCCGGCCAGAAGTAGCTGGGCGCGAAATTGCCGCAGCGCAGCCAGCTAAGGCCGCGGCCGTGCATGCGCTGGCCCAGCGTCGTGAGCATACGCCCCGCCAGGCCGCGCCGCCGGTAGTCAGGGTCGACGGCGAACAGCTGCAGGATGCCGACGGCGCGCTCGTGCGGCAGCAGGGTGTGGCCGTCGTGCAGGCGGCGCGTGCCGCCAAACATCACGCCCACCAGGCGCGCGTCGTCCCACAGGCACAGCTGGTAGCTAGGGTTGCGGTTGGGCTCCTCGATCAGGCGGCGGCGCAGCGGCGTAAGCTCGAACTCGTCCAGTGGCAGCGAGCGCCGGCACAGCTCGAGCACGGCGGGCAGATCGGCTTCTTCGAGGTTGCGTATATCCATACGTTACCTGCAGATAAACGGCTACGCGCCTATTATACTTCGCCTTGGATGGATTGCTGATGGCACGGTTTACGCGGCGGATTGCTCACACCACGCCGCTGGCGCGCAGGCCGGCAATCTCGGCTTCGCCCAGGCCCAGCGCGGCGAGCGTTTCGCCGGTGTGCTGGCCAAGCGCCGGGGCCGGCAGCGCCGCAGTGGCGCCAAACAGCCCGCCGAGCTGGCGCAGGCGCCCTTCGCCCGGCTGGTCAAGCAGAAACGCGCGCCGGGCGTGCAGCTCGAGCGCCTCGGGCAGATCGAGCGCCGGCCCGACGCACACCTCGGCGTCGCCGAACAGCTCCAGCCATTCGTCGCGCGTGCGGGTGGCGAACAGCGCCGCGAGATCGCCGAAGATCGCCTGTTGCGCCGGCCAGGGCGCGTACTGCTGCCCAATATATTCGGCTCGATCGAGCAGGCGGCAGAGGTTGGCCCAGAACTGCGGCTCGACGGCGGCAACCGTGAGCGCGCGGCCGTCGGCGGCGGCGTAGACGCTGTAGCAGGCGTAGCCGCCCGAGATCGGGCCGTGGCCGCTGCGCGGCGCCGCGCCGGTGGCCCACTGCTCGGCGGCCAGCAGCGCCATCCAGTGCAGCACGCCGTCGGTCATGGCGATGTCGATATACTGGCCCTTCGCGCCGCGCTCGCGCGCCAGCAGCGCCGCCAGGATGGCGATCGCCGCAGGCATGGCGCCGCCGCCGATGTCGGCCAGCTGCACCCCCGGCACCAGCGGCGGGCCTTCGCGCGGCGCGAGCTGCGGCAGCGCGCCAGCATAGCCCAGGTAGTTCAGATCGTGGCCGACGCGGCCGCTGAGTGGGCCGCGCTGCCCGAAGCCACTGATCGAGCATACGACCAGCCGCGGGTTGGCGTCGCGCAGCGCGGCGTACTCCAGGCCCAGCCGCGCCAGCACGCCCGGCCGGAAGCTCTCGACCAGCACGTCGGCGCGGCAGGCCAGCGCGAGCAGCAGCTCGCGCCCGCGCTCGCTCTTCAGGTTGAGCGTCAGGCTGCGCTTGCCACGGTTCAGCGCGGTGAACAGCACGCTCTGCGTGTGGCCGAGCGGCGGAAAGGCGCGCAGGTAGTCGCCGCGGCCGGGCTCCTCGATCTTCAGCACGTCGGCGCCAAGGTCGGCCAGCACCAGCGTGCAGAAGCCGCCGGGCAGCAGCCGCGTGAGATCGAGCACGCGCAGGCCGGCCAGCGCCCGGCCCAGGCCAGCGCTCATTTGGCCGCCGAAGTTGGCGCGCTCTTGGGCCGCGCCGCGTCGTCGCGCAGGCCGGCGTTCTCGCGCTCAAGCTCAGCCACGCGCTTCTGCAGCGCCAGGTGGCGCGCAGCCATGTCGGCGCGCTCCTTGCGCTCGCCGCGCTGGCGCAGCGAGCGCTGCACGCCGGCCCACAGGTTCAGCAGCGCCACCAGCAGCGCGCCGAACAGCGCGGCGATCACGATCACCAGCGATACCGATAGATTCTCGACGCTGTACGACAGAAAGCGGATCGTTACAACCTGGGTGTTCTGCACGCCAAACAGCACCAGCAGCACCGCGACAATCAGCAGCGGGATCAGCACCAGGTAGCGCGTCATATCGGCTCCTTCGCAGTAGCTCTGCATCCGCAATAGTACCACGCTGCATTATACTCGAAGCGCCACAGCCCGCGCACCGGCGTACATCAGCGGCGAGCAGCATGCTAGAATAGGCGCGTTTTCCGCCACAACAGGAGCAACCGCCATGACCAAAGCCTCCGCCGATGTCGTGATCTGCGGCGCCGGGATCGCCGGCGTGGCCGCGGCCTACTACCTGGCCGTCGAGCGCGGCATCACCGACGTGCTGCTGGTCGAGCAGGGCGCGCCGCTGTCGCTCACCAGCGACAAATCGACCGAGTGCTACCGCAACTGGTGGCCCGGCCCGGGCGACACCATGGTGCGCTTCATGAGCCGCAGTATCGACCTGCTGGAAGGCATTGCGCGCGCCAGCGACAACGCCATCCGCCTGAACCGGCGCGGCTACGTCTACGCCACCGCCGACCCGGAGCAGGTAGACGTGCTGCGGCGCGCGGGCGAGGAGGCGGCGAGCCTGGGGGCCGGGCCGCTGCGCGTGCACGGCCGCGCGAGCCAGGGCAACGCCGATGCGCGGCACCCGGCGCCCGGCGCGCATGGGCCGTACATCCCGGCGAGCCCCCACGGCTTCGACAGCCCGCTCGACGGCGCGGACCTGCTGCTCGACCGCGAGCTGATCCGCGCGCACTTCCCGTACCTGGCCGAGGACGTCGTGGCGGTGCTGCACGCGCGCCGCTGCGGCTGGTTCAGCGCGCAGCAACTGGGCATGTACCTGCTCGAGCAGGCGCCCGCGCACGGCGTGCGGCTGCTGCGCGGCAGTGTGGTAGGGGTAGACATAGCCGGCGGGCGCGTGCGCGGGGTGCGCGTCGAGCGCGAGGGCGGCGAGGCGCTGGCGATCGCTACGCCGTGCTTTGTGAATGCCGCAGGCCCCCTGGCCGGCCAGGTCGCGCGGCTGCTGGGCGTCGAGCTGCCGATCTTCTCGGAGCGCCATATCAAGATCGCCTTCAACGAGCACCTGGGCGTGGTGCCGCGCGAGGCGCCTATGCTGATCTGGGCCGACCCGGTGCGGCTGCCGTGGGGCGCCGACGAGCGCGAGGCGCTGGCCGACGACCCCGACAGCGCCTGGATGCTGGGCGAGCTGCCGCCCGGCGTGCACTGCCGGCCCGAAGGGCACAGCGGCGGCGCGGTGCTGCTGATCTTGTGGAACTTCCACGCCGAGCCGGTCGAGCCGACCTTTCCCGTGCGCGCCGAGGCGTACTATCCCGAGCTTGCGCTGCGCGGCATGTCGGTGATGCTGCCGGGCCTGGCGCGCTACTTCGACCGCGCGCCCAAGCCGTATATCGACGGCGGCTACTACACCAAGACGCGCGAGAACCGCCCGCTGATCGGGCCGCTGCCGGTGGAGGGCGCGTATGTCGTCGGCGCGCTCTCGGGCTATGGCCTGATGGCCGCGTGCGCCGCCGGCGAGCTGCTGGCGAGCTACATCGCGGGCGGCGCGCTGCCAGGCTACGCCCCGGCGCTCGCGCTCGCGCGCTACGACGACCCGGCCTACCAGCAGCTGCTGGCCAGCTGGGGCGACTCGGGCCAGCTGTAGCGCCGCGCCGCCTTCGCAAATCTTTTACAATTTTAACGCGTAATACCCTTGACAAAACAGAACAAAAGTTCTATACTATAGGCAGTATTTCCCTTCAGCGCGCAGCACTCACTCACCGCGGCGGTCTTCTGTTCGCCGCGATGCATACCCTTCGGCCGTAAACCACGTGTGTGGGAACGAAGTTAAGGAGGCAGCAGCATGGGCCGTGTAGCGCACTTCGAGCTAAGCGCAGAGAACATGGATCGGGCGATCACATTCTACCGCGAGGTGTTCGGCTGGAACATCTTCAAGTGGGACGGGCCGATGGAGTACTGGCTGGTGTCGACCGGCGACCCAAGCACGCCCGGCATCGACGGCGCAATCGTATCGCGCGAGCAGCAGCCCGTGCCGGTGATCAACACCATCAATGTCGACTCGATCGACGACACGATCGCCAAGGTCACGGCGAGCGGCGGCACAGTGATGATGCCAAAAGGCCCGGTGCCCGGCGTCGGCTACCTGGCTTACTGCACCGACAGCGAAGGCAACGCCTTCGGCCTGATGCAGGCCGATACCTCGGCGGCGTAGCTCCTCGGCAACACGGCACGCACGCGCAGCGACAACCGTCGCTGCGCGTTTTCTTTTACACGAGCTTTGCCAAAACGAGCGGTGCGCTACGTTCGGTATGTAGAGAAACAGTGTAACCCGCCAGCGCGCCAAGCGTACATGAAAGCGACGTGCCGCACCGCATTGAAAGCAGCCGCCTAAGAAAGGATCACCTGTATGGGAGGCATTCTCACCATCGTAGGCATTGGCCTCGGCCTGATACTTCTGCTGGTCTTCGCATCCGGCTTCATCCGCTACATCCCGAACAACCGCGTCGGCATCATCGAGAAGCTGGTCAGCGGGCGCGGATCGATCAAGAGCGGCTTTATCGCGCTGCGCGGCGAGGCCGGCTTCCAGCCGAACGTACTGCGCGGCGGCTGGCACGTGCTCACGCCGTTTCAGTTCCGCATCCACAGCGTACCGCTGGTGACGATCCCGCAGGGCAAGATCGGCTACGTCTTCGCGCGCGACGGCCTGCCGCTCGAGCCAACACAGGCGCTCGGCTCGAATGTGCGCGCCGGCGACTTCCAGGATGTTGGCACCTTCCTCGCAAACGGCGGCCAGAAAGGCCCGCAGCGCCAGATCTTGCGCGAAGGCACCTACGCGATCAACCTGGCGCAGTTCGTCGTGCTGACTGAAGACACGATCTACTACCTTGCGCTCGACCGCAACGAAGACGCGGTGTTCAAGCGCATGGTCGAGCTGATCCGCGAGCGCGGCGGCTTCCAGCCGGTGGTGATCAAAGGCGCCGACGACCTGGTGGGCATCGTGACGGTACACGACGGGCCGTCGCTCCCGCAGGGCGAAATCATCGCGCCCACCGTCGGCGACACCGCCAGCGACACCGCGACCTACCACAATAACTTCCAGGACCCCGAGCGCTTTCTGCTGGCCGGCGGCATGCGCGGCCGCCAGCTGCAGGTGCTGGTCGAGGGCACGTACTACATCAACCGCCTGTTCGCCACCGTCGAGATGATCCCCAAAACGATCATCGAGGTCGGCAACGTTGGCGTGGTCGTCTCGTACACCGGCGATGTCGGCATCGATCTCTCGGGCGAGGAGTACAAGCACGGCGAGATGGTATCGCAGGGCAGCCGGGGCGTCTGGAATACGCCGCTGCTGCCGGGCAAGTACGCCTTCAACACCTACGCCGGCAAGGTGATCATGGTGCCGACCACGAATATCATCCTGAAGTGGAACCGCAGCGAGACCGGCGCGCACCGGCTCGACGAGAACCTGGCCGAGATCTCGCTGATCACCAAGGATGCGTTCGAGCCATCGCTGCCGCTCTCGGTGGTGGTGCATATCGACTACCGCCAGGCGCCGCTGGTGATCCAGCGCTTCGGCGACGTGAAGCGCCTGGTCGAGCAGACGCTCGACCCGATGGTGTCGGCGTACTTCAAGAACATCGGCCAGACGCGCACGCTGATCCAGCTGATCCAGGACCGCAGCGTGATCCAGAGCCTCTCGGGCGAGCAGATGCGCGAGAAGTTCGCGCACTACAACCTCGAGCTGGAAGAGGTGCTGATTGGCACGCCGACGTCGTCGCAGGGCGACCAGAAGATCGAGCAGATCCTGACGCAGCTGCGCGCGCGCCAGATCGCCGAGGAGCAGATCGAGACCTACAATCGCCAGGAGAAGGCCGCCGTGAAAGAGCGCGAGCTGCGCGAGGCCGAGTCGCGCGCGCGCCAGCAGCAGGCGCTGACCGAGTCGGAGATCAGCATCACTGTGCAGAGCAACCAGGGCAAGGCCGAGTACCAGCGCTCGCTGCAGCAGGCCGCGCAGATCCGCGCGCTGGCCGAGGCCGAGGCCGAGAAGGCCGCGCGCATTGGCATCGGCGAGGCGATTGCGATCGAAGAGAAGGTGCGCGCCTACGGCGGGCCGCAGTTCCAGGTGACACAGCAGGTGATGAGCCGCTTCGCCGAGGCGATCGAGCACGCCGGGGTCGACGTTGTGCCGCGCATGGTGGTGGGCGGCGGCGCAAACGGCAATGGCGCGGCGGGCGGCGGCAGCCTGATGGAGGGCTTGCTGGCGATGCTGCTCTCCGAGCGCATGGGCGTGCAGATCAACAGCAATGGCAACGCCGCCGCGCCCGAGGTCGAGGCGCTGCGCAGGCAGATCCGCGATGGGCTGCTGGCCAGCCGTGCCCAGGAGGCCGCGCCGGCGGTCGCGTCGCCGGCGACCGTGCCGACCACGCCGCTCGGGCCGAAGAGCTAGCGCCGCCGCCAGGCGGCTACGCCACAGCCACCGTTCGGCCACAGGAGGGTGCAAGGCGGCCTTGCACCCTCCTGCCTGTGCCACGCGCGATCAAGCTATGCGCGCATGGCGATCTTCGCCTACGATCACCCGCGCCGGCTGTGCTTCAGTGGCTCCTTCACCGCGCCTCAGCCGCCGCTTCGCCGCGCTCGGGCTATGCCGCAGCGCGCTTGCGGCCCGGCTGCACGCATTCGGGCATTGCTTCAGCGGTGCGCGGTGCTCCTTCGTGTCGTTCAGGCGTTGCTTCCCTGGTAGCGAGCCATTCCTTCCGCCGTCGCGCATACTGCTTCGGCGGTGCGCGGCGCTGCGGGCCGGTCGTGCGTGCGCGAGCGCTGGTACTCAGTGAGTTTTGTGTTTGAGCGGGCGGGTAAAACCGTAGCCGCCGCGCAGCATGACCACCGGCGCCGGAGCGGCACCGGCGCGCTCGCGCCGCTCGCCCAACCGCGCATTCCCCGCTCTGCCGCGATGGCAGAGCGGGGACTGCACCGTAGAAGCCGCCGGCGTAGGCCTAGGGAATAGCCGGCAGCCGCGTGTCGAACTGGTTGAGGTAGGTCAGCGCGGCCATCTGGTACCAGGCGCCGGTCACCGGCTCGGCGGCGGTGCTGATCAGCGGCTGGCCGTTCGTCCAGTCTACCGCCTCGCCGGGCGTGACGAAGCCGCGCCCGGTACGGCTAGCGTACCACTGCAGCCGCGCCAGCGCCCAGGTATCGTTGCCGCTCCAGTGCTCTTGCATCGCGGCGTACATCACCATCTGCGGCCACACCGGCTCGGCCGCATTGGCCTCGTTTGCGCCGCCAGGGCTGTAGATGCTGGAATGATAGAACTCATCGCCCTGGTAGCGCGCGATGCCCCAGTTGTCGTGCGTGATCGTGCTGAGCACCTTGATGCGGTGGTCGAGCACGCGCGTGTCGCTGGAGGGCAGCACGCCGAACACCCACAGCAGGTCGGAGGAAGAGTCGACCAGCGTGCGCGCGGTTCCGTCGCCGTTCACGGCGCGGTTGAAGTAGCGGTTGGTGTCGTTCCACAGGCCGCGGTAGGGCGACGCCTGGTACGAGCGCGTGGTGGCGTTGCGGATGGTCTGCGCGCTCGCCAGGTAGTTGTTCGCGCGGGTCGTGTCGGCCTTCTCGGTCGCCAGGTATTTGCCGGCGTTCAAGCCCTCGGCGTACGTCACCTGGGTGAAGGTGTTGTACTCAAGCGGCGACTCTTCCCAGATCGACGCGTCGATCGCGCCGAAGCCGTTGCTACCGATGCTATTGCGGATGAAGTCGCCCGCGCGCGTCACCTGTGTCCAGATGCCGTTCAGGAACGCCGTCGCGGCCGGGGCGTTGGTGGCTTTCACGAGGTTGTAGTGCCGGTACACGCCCACCAGGAACAGGCCGATCGCGTCGTGCTCGGGCTCGACGAACGCAATGTACTGGTTGGCCTGCCAGACGCTGTAGTTGGTATGCCAGGTGCCGTCGACGTTCTGCACCGAGGCCATCCAGTTCCAGTACTTCTCGGCCTCGGCGAGGTGCCCGGTGGCGTCCATGCCCATCGCCGTCACGGCCGAGTCGCGCACCCACACCTTGTAGGCGTAGGCCGGGTTGGTGGCGGCGGGCCACGAGCCGAACGCCGGCTGCTGGGCCTGCTTGTTGATCACCAGGCTGCGGTCGAACGCGGTGTTCAGGCCGGTGTCGGCGAGGTTGATCCGGCTGCCGGCGTTGAGCCAGTTGGTGTAGGCCGTGGCCGTCTGCGTGAACCAGTACGCCGCAGTCTGGGCGCGCGCAGTGTCGGCGGCGCTCTCGGCGGCGGCCTGGTTGCTGCCGATCGCGTAGTACAGCGCCAGCGAGGCGCTGCCGTTGGCGGCCAGCGAGATCGACTTCTGGAAGCCCAGGTCGAGGTTCTGGCTCCAGATGTCGCCGTTGTTCTTCAGCGTGCCGGCCGAGTCGAACTGGTACCACGGCGCCGAGTTGACGTCGGCCGGGTTCGAGTTCGCGTCGTTGCCGACCTGGTGCGAGTCCATCGCCTGGAACGCGCCCAGCTCGATGTAGAACTGGCCCGACTGGCTCATGTCGGTGCCGAGCGCGTTGCGGCTTACGTCCCACCAGCCGTGCTGCCAGTTCGGCGATTGGTTGCCGCTGGTCTTGTTGTTGAGGTGTGCCTGCTCGAGGAAGTTGAACGTGCGCGCGCTGTTGGTTAGGTTCTGGAAGGTATACTTGACGACCAGGAAGTTCTGGTTCGGCACCATCGCGTACTGCTTGGTCACCTGCACCGGCACGCCGGCGCCGTTGTAGTTCAGGTAGCGCGTGGTGATCGTGCCGTCGCTCTCCATCCAGGCCTCCGAGTCGAAGGCGTGCGCGTTGTTGTACTTGGTGGCGCTGGTCTCGTCGCGGAAGAAGCCGGTCGCGTCGTTCAGCTGGTTGGTGCCCCAGTCGCCGCTCCAGTGCAGCTCGGCCAGGCGCGGGCCGTAGGTGCCGTTGTCGGCCGGGCTGAGCTTGCTGGCCATGTGAACGCCGACCAGGTTGCTCCAGTTGTTCATCCACAGGCTGGTGGCCGAGCGCGCCGCCGGGGTGGTCTGCTCCAGCACCACCATGTTGTCGAGGTTGATCGCGCCGGAGTTGCCCCCGCCGTACCATAGCACCACCGAGTGCAGCCCGGCCGAGAGCTGGATCGTCGTCTCGACCGTCTCCCACATATCCCAGTTGTACAGCGGCCGGAAGGTCAGCGTCCCGGCGCTCGCGCCGTCGACGAACAGGCCGCGCGTGGCGCTCGACCCGGCGTTGGCGTAGCGGAAGCGCAGCGTGTAGTTGTCGGCGGCCGGCGCGTTGATCACGAACGACACGCCGGTGTTGGCGGCCGAGAAGCCGTCGACGAAGCCGGTGCCGGTGTAGCCGGTGTGGTTGGTGTTGGTGGTGGTGCTGCTGCGGATGCCCGACTCGGCCTCGTACTGGCCGCCGCCCGGCGCCGCCACGCTCAGCTTGACGTAGACCATGTCCCAGTAGGTCAGGCTGGGCACGGTGAACGAGATATACGTGCCGCCGGCGTCGCTGCTGGTGGTGTAGCTGAGCGACGTGCTGGCGCCGTGCTCGATCTCGGGGCTGGCGACGTACACGCCGCTGATCGTCGTGCCCTGGCCGATATAGTACTTCACCGGCAGGTTGTTGACAGTGCCGGGCGTGCTGGCGGCGTTGCGCCACTGGTTGTCGTTGCCCAGCAGGTTGATCAGATGGATCATGTCGTAGCCGCCGCCGTGGCGGATCTGCGTCCAGATCGTGTTGCCCGACGCGTCGCCGCTGGTGGTCTGCCCGGTGATCTTCACGAACTGCGAGCCGTTGTCGGCGTTATGCACGCTCGGGTCGAACAGCAGGTTCTCGTAGGCGGTGATGAAGTCGTAGTGCTCTTTCATCGCGGCAAGCAGGCCCGAGCGCATCTGCTTGTAGTTGTTCGGGAAGTACGGGTGCGCCAGCATTTGGTCGCGGTTGCCCAGCTCGATGTGCGTGGCCCCGGCCGCCGCCATGGCCGCGTCGGCCAGGCGCACAGCCGGCTCGTCGAAGGTGCCGAGCACCAGGTTGTCCAGGTTGATCGCGCCGGAGTTGCCGGCGTCGTACGACAGCTTGACCGTGTGTGCGCCGGCAGTCAGCGTTACGACCTTGTAGGCGTCGTACAGCCAGGCGTCCCACGAGGGGTTGCCGTTGCCGTCGCGGGTGGGGTAGAACGTGAGCGCGCCGTTGTTCGCGCCGTCGACGTACACCGTGCGGGTCGGCAGGTTGGCGGTGCCGTTGCTGTAGCGGAACACCAGCGCGTACTTGCCGTCCTCGGGCACCGTCACCGAAAACTGCACGTAGTCGCCGATCGCGTCGAAGCCGTCGACGAAGCCGGTGCCGGTGTAGCCGGTGTGGTTGGTGTTCGTGGTCACACCGTTGCGGGTGGCGGTCTCGGCCTCGGTGCGCGGGCCGTTGTCCTCGTAGTAGTTCATGTAGGCGGCCAGCACCACCGCCTTGTTGCCGTCGAGCGTCTTGAACGACGCCACCTCGTCCTTCAGGTTCTGGTAGGTGGTCGCGTTGTCCCACTGCTCGCTGTAGTCGAAGTCGCTGTTGCTGAAGTGGGCGACGTTATAGGCGCCCCAGGTGCCGACGCCGCCGTTCACGATGTTGTAGGTCATCTTTTTGCCGGCGGGGAAGGCAGCCTTGACGTTGTTGGCGTAGCCGGCGAAGGTGTTCGGCAGGTCGACCAGCTGGCCGTTGTAGTCTTTCTTGTTGTCGTTCTGGCCGAGCTGGTCGAGGTGCATACCGTCGAAGCCATTGTTCAGCGCGTCGTTGAACTGGCCCGAGATATAGCTCTGCCAGTTGCTGTTGGCCGGGTTGAACATGTACATATGCACGTTCGGGTACGCGTCGCCGAAGTTGAAGTTCCACTGGTTGGCGTGGTTGGCATCGTCGTACAGGCCCCACTGCGGGTCGACGCCCGAGGTAGGCTGGTAGTTATCGAGCGCGCCATAGATGATATCGTAGGCCATCGCCGCCATGTTGAGCGTGTGCGCGGCGCTGATCTGATTTTGCAGCGTCTGCCAGTTGATCGTCTTGCCGCTCCAGTCGGTCCAGCTGGAATCGATCACGCCGCCGGTGCGCTTGATCAGCTTATCGTGGCGCCACATCCAGTCGTAGAACTGGATGGCGTTGATGTGATAGTTGCGCTCCAGCTCTTGCATGTTCGCGGTGCTGGTGCCGGCCGACTCGCCGGTGGGGTACTCGGTCATGTAGCCATAGCGCGGGAAGCGCGTCCAGCTGCTCGAGACATCGATCGCCGAGGCGCCGTAGTCGGCGGTGCCGGCGCGCACCTCGACGTGGTAGCCCTGGAAGTCGCCTGCCGGGGTTGTCCAGGTGAAGGTGACATTGGTGGCGACGTTCGGGTTGAGGGTAACCGCCTGGCTGGCGGTGTAGGTAGTAGCCTCGTTGTGCGTGATCGTGAGCGCGAGGTTGCCGCTCCAGGCCACGCCAGTCTTGTTCAGACACTCGACGGTAATAGTAGCGACGTTTCCGGGGGCATAGCGAGCCTTATCGACGTACACCCGGCTGATCAGATTGCCGGTGATCGCGGCCTCGGCCGTAGGAGTGCGGAAGACAATGCCGGCAGGGGAGGGGACAACAGCCGGCGCCACAAGGGCCAGAATGATCGCAATGATCAGCCCAAGACGACCCCGTCGTATCACGGAATACCTCCTCGATGAGTACGCATTGTTTTGCGCTGCTACGGGCAGCAGCGCAGTGTTGCAGCAGCGGTGCTGGCTGAAACGGTGAACTATGCCGTAGAAAGCGGCCCGCCTCCTTTCGCATACGCCAACGCGCCGCCGCACGGCGCGCGCGAGCACGGTGCGTGGCCGTTGCCGGGTAAGGAAACACCTTCCAGACAGGCGATTGACGTTGCGGTTACTTCGGTGAACGAAAAAACTATAGTAGATTACACGGGGTTTGTCAAGACTCAAAAGCAAGTTTGCACAGCAGCGCCGGAAGCTTGCTTCAGTCAGGCGGCAAAGCATCCTGGTTCAACCGGCCAATCGACGGCGTGCGGCGGCGACAAGCCGTGCGCAGGCGCGCTATCCGGGCCGAACACCGCCGCCGCGCACAAACTGCCTCTTGACAGCCCCCGGCGCGCGTGCTATTCTTGCTTCACCGAACAAAGAAACTTCTATCACTGAGCAAAGTATGATGCCGCTGCGCTTACGCTCGGGCAACCGCCAGCTCATCCGCGAGATCAACCAGTCGTTGGTGCTGAGCCTGGTGCGCGATCACGGGCCGATCTCGCGCACCGACATCGCCGAAGCCGCGCACCTGAGCCTAGCCACCGTCTCGGGCATTACCAACGCGCTGATCGACCACGGGCTGCTGTACGAGCACGAAGCCGGCGTATCGACGGGCGGGCGGCGGCCGATCTTGCTGGCGCTGAACCCGCAGGCCGGGCTGGTGATCGGCGTCAAGCTCACCGAAACACAGATCGTCGCGGCGCTGACCGACCTGAACGCCGAGGTGATCGAGCAGCGCGACACCGGGCTCGGCAGCGATCACCGGCCCGAGGCGGTAGTGCAGGCGCTGGCCGACTTGGTCGAGCAGCTGCGCGCGGCGCATCCCGAGCGGCGGATCTTTGGCGTGGGGCTAGGCATGGCCGGCGTGATCGATCGCCGCCAGGGGATCTTGCGCTTCTCGCCGTTTCTGCAGTGGCGCAACGTGCCGCTGCGGCATATGCTCGAGCAGCAGCTGAACCTGCCGGTGGTGATCGAGAACGACGTCAACACGCTGACCATGGCCGAGCACTGGTTTGGCGCGGGCGTCGGCGTGAGCGACTTCCTGGTGGTGACGCTGGGCCGCGGCATCGGCATGGGCATGGTGCTGAACGGCCACCTGTACCGCGGCGGATGCGGCGGCGGCGGCGAGTTCGGCCACCTGACGATGGTGCCCGACGGCCCGCGCTGCGACTGCGGCAAGCGCGGCTGCCTCGAGGCGCTGGTGGCCGAGCCGGCGATATTGCGGCGCCTGCACAATGCCTTTGATCGCGAGTTTACGATGGACGCGGCCGTGGCGCTGGCCCGCCACGGCGACACGACGGCGCAGGGCATCTTCGCGGCGGCCGGGCGCACGCTCGGCATGGCCATCGCCGATCTGGTGAATATTTTCAACCCGCCGCTGCTGGTGATCGGCGGCGAGGGCGCGCGCATGCTCGACCTGCTGCAAGAGTCGCTGCAGGAAACACTCCAGGCACACTGCTTCAACGGCTTCTTCGACGACATGCGCCTGGTGGTCGAGCCGTGGGGCGACGACGCGTGGGCGCGCGGCGCGGCCAGCCTGATGCTCGAAGAGCTGTTCAGGCCGGATCTGTACCGCGACGAGAAGACGCGCGCGTCGCTGATCTTACCAACCAACGCCTGATCTGCGCCTGTATCGTCGTCGGGCGGCGGCCCAACCGCCCGGCGCTGGCTTTGTGTTGCCTTTTCGCAGCTAAAGTAGCCATATAAGGAGCAACGCGCCTCGATTGGCGGCCTGGCTAGCCAATACCCCGATCTCGCAACGAGATCTATAGTTCGGTGTTAGAATCAGAAAGGATGTGACGATGTTCCGTCGACTACTTCCAGCACTGGGGCTGCTCGCGGCAATGATTCTGACCGCATGTGGCGGCGCAGCCACCCCGGCCGCGCCCGCGCCCACCGCCGCGCCGGCTCCCGCCGAGCCGACCGCAGCGCCCGCGCCCGCGCCCACCGCCGCCCCGGCTCCCGCCGAGCCGACCGCAGCACCTGCGCCTGCGCCCACCGCTGCCCCGGCCGCCGACGCCCTGAAGGGCAATATCACCTACTGGACCGCCTACAACACCGTATCGCCCGAGTTCAAGACCCTGACAGAGCAGATTATCCCGGCGTTCCAGAAGCTGCACCCGAACGTCACGATCGATGCGCAGGCCATCCCCTACGACGAGCTGCGCAAGAAGCTGCTGGCCGCGATCGCCGGCGGCGAGACGCCCGACCTGCTGCGCGCCGACATCATCTGGGTGCCTGAGTTCGCCGAGCAGGGCGCGCTGGCCAAGCTCGACGAGGCCATTCCCGACTTCGCGACCTACAAGGACGGCTTCTACGCCGGGCCGCTCGCCACCAACTTCTACAAAGACCACTACTACGGCCTGCCGCTCGACACCAACACCCGCGTGATCTTCTTCAACCCGGCGATCCTCAAGGAGGCCGGCATCGACGCGGCGCCCAAGACGGTGGCCGACTTCGCGGCCGACTGCGCGAAGATCAAGGCGCTGAAGAAGCCCGACACCTTCTGCTACGCCGAAGGCGGCACCGGCGCGTGGAACGTACTGCCGTGGATCTGGAGCCAGGGCGGCAACATCACCGACCCGACCTTCAGCAAAGCCACCGGCTTCCTGAACAGCAAAGGCACCGTCGCCGCCGTCACAATGCTGCGCGACATGCTGAAAGACGGCACGCTCTCGCCCTCGATCCTGGGCGGCGGCCTGCAGACCAGCGAAGCGATCGGCAAGAACCAGGTAGGCATGATCATCGACGGCCCGTGGATGCCGCCGATCTTCAAAGAGCAGTTCCCCGACCTGAAGTACGACCTGGCGCCTATACCGGCCGGCGACGGCGGCAGCTCGTCGGTGGTGGGCGGCGAAGATATTGTGCTGTTCGACAAGAGCCAGAACAAAGACGCCGCGCTGGCGTTCCTCAAGTTCGTGCTGGAGGAGCCGCAGCAGATCGCCATGGGCAAGACCGGCCAGATGCCGGTGCTGAAGAGCCTGACCGGCAACAGCGAGCTGCCAGCGTACTTCGCGGTGTTCCAGAAGCAGCTCGAGACCGCCAACCCGCGCACGCCCAGCCCGGCGTGGCCGAAGATCGACGAGACGATCGGCAACGCGGTGCAGCAGGTGCTGCGCGGCGAGAAAGAGCCGCAGGCTGCGCTCGACGAGGCCGCCGCGACGGTCGACGGCCTGCTGGCTGGTAAGAAATAGGCAAGAGCCACGCAGCCTCCGGGCGGTGCGCGCTGCCGGCCTGGAGCCGGCGGCGCGCACCGCCCGGAGGCTCGCCGACCCAAGGAAACCCCATGGAAGTTGCGCAGCCGAAAACCAGTGTGCCGAGCGCGCCGCAGGGGCGCGCGCGCCGACGCTACCGCAACGCCACCACGGCCTACCTGTTCATCCTGCCGGGCATGGCGCTGTTTGTCGCGTGGACACTGTACCCGCTGCTGTATTCGTTTGTGATGAGCTTCGCGGAGTGGAACCTGATCAAACCCAGCCGGTTTGTCGGGCTCGAGAACTACCGCCGCGCGCTCAGCGACCCGGTGTTCTGGCTGGCGCTGCGCAACACGCTCTCGTACACGCTGATCACCGTGCCGGGCCAGATGATCCTGGGCCTGGGGCTGGCGCTGCTGCTCGACCAGCCGCTGCGCGGGCGCGCGTTCTTCCGCACGATGTACTACATCCCGGTGGTTACGTCGTGGGTGGTGGTGTCGCTGATCTTCACCTACCTGTACAACGGCCAGGCCGGGCTGATCAACTGGCTGCTGCGCGACGCGCTGCACCTGATCGACGCAAACATCAACTGGCTGGGCGAGCCGCTCACCGCGAACATCGCGATTGCCACGCTCGGCATCTGGAAGGGCATCGGCTGGACGATGGTGATCTTTCTGGCCGGCCTGCAGTCGATCCCGCAAGAGGTCTACGAAGCCGCAGCGATCGACGGCGCCAGCAGCTGGCAGCGGCTGCGCTCGATCACGCTGCCGCTCATCCGCCAGACCACGCTGTTCATCCTGGTGCTGCTGACGATCGGCGGATTCCAGGTGTTTATCTCGGTGTATGTGATGACCGGCGGCAAGCCACTGCACCGCACCGACGTGCTGCTGACGTATATGTACAGCAACGCGTTCGAGTTTCTCGACCTGGGGTATGGCTCGGCGCTCTCGTACCTGTTCGCGTTGATGGTGTTCGCGCTGAGCATGGCCCAGATCCGCCTGCTGCGCCGGCCGGTCGATTACTAGCCCGCGCCGGGGCGGCCGCGCAGCGCAGAAGCGCCTGCAGCACAGCACCAAGAGAGGCACGCGCATGCTGACACGCACATCGACGATCGGGAATATCTGGCGCTACGCGCTGCTATCGCTCGGCGCGCTGGTGATGCTGATGCCGTTTCTGTACATGATCAGCACCTCGTTCAAGGCGCATGCGTTCGTGCTCGAGCTGCCGCCGCGGCTGATCCCCAGCGCGCCGACGATCGAGAACTACCAGCGCGCGCTGACGACCAACCACTTCGGGCTGTACTTCCTCAACAGCGCGGTGGTGTCGATCAGCGCAACCACGATCACCGTGGTGCTCTCGGCGATGCTGGCGTACGCGTTCGCGCGCTGGGAGTTTCCCGGCCGCAACGTGCTGTTCTACGCCATGCTCGGCACCATGATGGTGCCGGCGCTCACGCTGATCATCCCGCAGTTCGTGCTGGCGAAGCAGCTGCACCTGCTGAACAGCCGCTGGGGCCTGGTGGTGGTGTACTCGGCCGGCACGGCCTTTAATATGTTCCTGCTGCGCGGCTTTTTCGAAGAGATCCCGCAAGAGCTGCTCGACTCGGCGCTGATCGACGGCGCCGGGCCGTTCACCACCTTCTGGCGCGTCGCGCTGCCGCTGGCGCGGCCGGCGCTGGCCGCCACGGCGATCTTCTCGTTTCTTGGCGCGTGGGACGAGTTCACCTGGGCGCTCACCGCGATCAACGACGAAAAGCTGTACACGCTGCCGATCGCGCTGCGCCTGTTCCAGCAGCAGCACGGCACCGAGTGGGGGCTGGTGTTTGCCGCCTCGGCGGTGGCGGTGCTGCCGACGATCCTGGTGTTCGTGATCTTCCAGCGGCAGTTCATCAAGGGCGTGATGTCGGGCGCGGTGAAGGGCTAGCCGCAATACGTTTCACGTTGCCACAAAGGCACGAAGACACAAAGAAGTCGAACGAAAGCGCACCCATGAGAGACCTGTACGCTCACAGCATTGCGCTGATCCGCGCGCATCAGTCGGACGGCGGCGCGTATGTCGCTAGCCCGACGTTCGCAACCTACAACTACTGCTGGTTCCGCGACGGCACGTATATCGCCTACGCCATGGACCTGGTGGGCCAGCACGCCAGCGCGCGGCGCTTCTACGACTGGGCGGCCGCCATGGTGGCGCGGCGCGCCGACGCAGTGGAGCGCGCGATCGTCGCGGCGCCGCAAGGCCAGCCCGCGCCGGCGGATCTACTCGACACGCGCTACACGCTCGACGGCGCGGTGGGCGACGATGACTGGCCGAACTTTCAGCTCGACGGCTTTGGCACGCTGCTGTGGGGCATGCGCCAGCACCTGGCGCTCGGCGACGCCGCGCTGCCCGAGCACTGGCGCACGGCCGCCGACTTGCTGGCGCGCTACCTCGGCGCGCTGTGGCGCCTGCCCTGCTACGACTGCTGGGAAGAGTTCGGCGACAAAGTACACACGGCCACGCTCGCCGCGCTGTACGGCGGGCTGAACGCGGCTGCCGCGCTGCTCGACGAGCCGCGCCACGCCCAGGCCGCGGCGGAGATCAAGCAGTTCGTGCTGAGCAGCTGCGTGAACGGCACCAGCCTCAGCAAGTTCGTCGGCAGCACGATGGTGGACGCCAGCCTCGTGCACGTAGCAACGCCGTACCGGCTGCTCGAGCCGGAGGACCCGCTGATGCGCGCCACGATCGCGCGGATCGAGGCCGAGCTGCGGCGCAACGACGGCGGTGTGCATCGCTATGCCGACGATAGCTACTACGGCGGCGGCGAGTGGCTGCTGCTGACCGCCTACCTCGGCTGGTATTATGTCGAGTGTGGCGCGACGGCACGCGCGCGCGAGCTGCTGGACTGGGTTGAGCGCAACGCCAGCAGCGCCGGCGACATGCCCGAGCAGGTAGCGGCGAACCTAAACCACCCCGAGATGCTGGCGGCGTGGAACGCGCGCTGGGGAACAAGCGCCAGCCCGCTGCTGTGGTCGCACGCGGCCTACCTGACGCTGCACAGCCTGCTGCACAGCCAATGAGACGCCGGCCGCACGCAATCGCGCTGGCGCTGCTGCTGCTGGGGCTGGCGGGATGCAGCGTAGGTGGCGTGGGGGCGCCGCCCACGCCTGCGCCGCCAGCCGCCACGAGCGCGCCGGCCACGCGCACGGTTACACCCGGCCAGCTGATCGACGCAATCAGCACCGACCGCGCGGCCTACCCGCCGGGCACGCCGGTGCGGATCGACGTGGCGCTGCACAATCGCAGCGGCGCGCCGTTCAGCGGCCGGGTCGCGCTGAGCTTCGAGCACCTGGGGCTGCCGGCCGCGCCGCAGCAGTCGCAGCCGGTCGCGCAGCTCGCGCCGGGCGCAACCGCCACGCTCAGCTTCAGCTGGCAGCCGCCGACCGCCGACTTCAGCGGCTACCGCGTGGCGGCGGCGGCGCTCGTTGGCGACACGCCGCTCGACCAGGCCGCCAGCGCGGTAGACGTGTCGAGCGACTGGCGCCGCTTCCCGCGCTACGGCTTCCTGAGCCGTTTCGGCGCGGAAGTCGACGCTGCCGCGACGATCGACGCGCTGAACCGCTACCACCTCAACGCGCTGCAGTTCTACGACTGGCAGTGGCAGCACCACCGGCCCTACTCGCCCGCAGCCAGCTGGCCCGACATCGCCGGCCGCAGCACGGCGCGCGCCAGCGTGGCGGCGCTGATCGAGCAGGCCCACCGCCGCGGCATGCTGGCGCTGAACTACAACCTGGCGTTTGGCGCCTACGACAGCTACTGGCGCGACGGCAGCGGGGTGAAAACCGAGTGGGGCCTGTTCAAGCAGGGCGGCGGCGGCTACACCCCAGCCCAGCAAGACTTCCACCCGCTGCCGGCAAGCTGGGCCACCAGCAAACTGTTTCTGTTCGACCCATCGAACCGCGAGTGGCAGCAGTACATCTTCGGCCAGGAGCGCCAGGTATTCGCGCACTTCGCATTCGACGGCTGGCATATCGACACGCTCGGCAAGCGCGGGCTGCTGTGGAACTGGGATCAGCAGGTCGTCGACATGCCCGACGCATATGTGGCGTTTGTGAACCAGGCTCGCGCCGCGCTGGGCACGCGCGTCGTGTTCAACAGCGTCGGTGGCTACGGCCAGAACCAGATCGCCGACGGCGCAAACGTCGACGTGATCTACTCGGAGCTGTGGGAGAGCGACGGCATCAGCACCTACCGGGATATTGTGGGCCTGGTGGAGCAGGCCCGCGCGCACACCGACAAAGCGGTGGTGCTGCCGGCGTATATGAACAAAGCCTACGCCGAGCAGAGCAGCGGCGGCACGCGCTTTTTCCGCGAGCCGTCGGTGCGGCTCGCCGACGCGGCGATCTTCGCCGCCGGGGCCGCGCACCTCGAGCTAGGCGACGGCGAGGGCATGCTTTCGAAAGAGTATTTCCCGAGCCAGCCGCTGGTGATGAGCGACACGCTCAGATCGGCCATGCGCGACGGCTACGACTTCCTGGTGGCCTACGAGAACCTGCTGCGCGACGGCGCGCGCCCGGCCGCAATTCGCGTGGCGATCGACGGCCAGCCAACCAGCGACGACGGCCGCGCCGGCACGATCTGGGCGCTCCCGCGCGCCACGCCTGCCGCCGCCATCGTACACCTGATCAACCTGAAGAGCAATCGCCTGAGCCTGTGGCGCGACGCCGGCGCGATCTACCCCGCGCCCGCCACGCTGGCAGACCTGAGCGTCACGCTGCGTGTGCCCACACCTCCAGGCCCCGGCGCGCGGCTGTGGTACGCCACGCCCGACGCCAACCACGGCGCCGCGACCGCGCTCGACTACAGCAGCGGCAGCGACGCGCAGGGGCCGTTCATCCGGTTTACGCTGCCGCGCCTGCACTACTGGGATATGATCTGGCTCGAACAGCGCTAAAGGAACAACGCAATGGCACCTCACGCACAGTTCAATTCCCAGGAATTCGACGTGACGCAGTACAGGCGCGCCCTATCGCGCCCGTACGCCTTCGACGCACCGAGCTGGAAAGCGGGTTTGAACCATGACTAACGCACACATCGTCGATGTAGCGCCCGACCGCGCCAGCTACCGGCCCGGCGAGCCTGCGCGCGTGCTCGTGACGATCGCGGCGGCCGAAAGCGCCGCGCCGGCGCGGATCTCGCTCGAGCTGACGCACCTCGACCGCACGATTGCCCGGCTGGAGCAGGACGTGGCGCTGGCGGCCGGCACCGTGACACAGGTGGCGTTCGCGCTGGCGCTGCCGCCCGACACCCCGCGCGGCTACGGCCTCGACGCCGCACTGCTCGACGCGGCGGGCCTGCCGGCCGCGCGCGGCAGCGGCGCACTCGACGTGCTCGACCGTTGGGCGCAGGCCCCGCGCTATGGCTTTCTCTCGGATTTCAGCCCGGGCCAGCACGATGTTGCCGAGCGCTGCGACTCGCTGCTGCGCAACCACCTCAACGTGGTGCAGTTCTACGACTGGATGTGGCGGCACTACGTGCTGCTGCCGCCGGCCGATCAGGTCGACCCGGCCGACGGCGGCTTCACCGACGCGCTGGGGCGCCGGCTCTCGCTGGCGACTGTGCGCGCGGCCATCGCCGCAGTGCAGGCGCGCGGCGCCGCAGCGCTGGCCTATGGCGCGGTATATGGCGCCGAGCCCGAGTACGCCGACGCGCACCCCGAGCTAGCGCTGTTCGACGACCACGGCCAGCGCGTCAGCCTGGCCGGGCTGTTCTATATCATGAACATCGCGCCCGAATCGCCCTGGGTTCCGGCGATCGTGGCCGAGTTCGCCCGCTGCGTGAGCGAGCTCGGCTTCGACGGCATCCACCTCGACCAGTACGGCTTCCCCAAAACCGCCACCGACGCCAGCGGCGCGCCGGCCGATCTGTCCGAGCATTTCCCGCCGCTGATCGACGCCGCGCGCGCCGCCGTGGTGGAGGCCCGGCCGAGCGCCGGTGTGATCTTCAACGCTGTCGGCAACTGGCCGATCGAGACGGTAGCCGCGACCACGCAAGACGCAGTGTATATCGAGGTGTGGCCGCCCGACGTAAGCTACAACGACCTGCGCCGGCTCGTGCGCGCTGCGCGGCAGCTGGGCCGAAACAAGCCGGTGATCCTGGCGGCGTACCTGTCGCCATTCCTCGACTGCGCGCCCGAGCATATCGCCGAAGCCGAGGCGGCCGCGCTGCTGGCCACCGCCGTGATCGCCGCCGTGGGCGGCTCGCACCTGCTGCTGGGCGAGCGCGACGGCATTCTCTGCGACCCGTACTACCCCAAGTATGCCACGCTGCGGCCAGGGTTCGTGCCGCGTATGCACGCCTACTACGACTTCGTGGTGCGCTACGAGGAGTGGCTGAGCGACGGCGCGCTGAGCGACTGGGACGGCGCCGACGTAATGCTCGACGGCGCGCCGGCTGCGGCCGAAGCCACGCCCGGCCGCGTCTGGGCGATCGCGCGGCGCCGGCCGGGCTACCGTGTCGTGCACCTGGTCAACCTGAGCGACCAGGACACAACCGATTGGAACGCACTGCGCACGCCGCCGGCGCCGCGCGGGCCGCTGGTGCTATGCCTGGGCGGCGTGCCGCCGCTGCGGGCGCTGCTGCTGCTCACGCCCGACGCCGAGCATGGCCGGCCGATCGCGCTGGAATTTCAGCAGTTGGGCGCCAAGATCGAGGCCACTATCGCCGAGCTGGCGGTGTGGGCGGTGGTGGTGTGCGTTCTGCACAGCCAGAGCTGAGGCGTGGCTCGATTCGCGGCGTTTGATCGAGGGAGTTCGGGTGCGGCAAAGCCGCACCCGAACTTTTTTTGCGGTGTCCTGCCCGGCTTCGCCGGGCAGGACACCGCAACAAGAAAGCGATCAAGCGGAGCTGGCATGATCTGCGCCGGCGCGAGTACGAGCGCCGCTCATACTATTGCAATTTTTCGATTACAAACCGTCAACTCCCGGGCCTATACAGCGCATACACATTGTACTATGCTTATTGGCAAGGCATCCGCGCTATTTCGCGCCAATGCCTGATTCTATCTGTGGCTGCGCGGCACCTCGGCGGCCTCGGATGCGCGCCCGCTACAGCATGAATACGCCTTTAGCAATAAGGAAGCTACGATAACCAGCCGTGAAGCTCTTGTTTCGCAAGATATGGCGAGTTAGCATATACTAACTACTGAGCAGAATGCTTCTTGCAGCCTCACGACGCGTGATCGACTCACGGCACATTCGCGGCAAGCAGCGGTACCCCCATACGATCGCCAGTGCGTACCGTTCGCCGCAGATGAACGATCGGCGCCTCCCATTACATTACAATACTTTTCACTGAAACGGAGCGCCAATGGCGCACATTCTGATCTTCGACGACTCCTCTGCCGAGTGCGCGACGCTCGCAACAGCGCTGCGCCAACAGGGCCACCAGGTTGAGCTCACGCCTGGCCCAAGCACGCAGCACAGGCCGGCCGGCGCGCACCTGAACGCCTGGGGCGCCTACCTGCTGGCGCTGGGCGCGCCTGTGCTGCTTCTGCTGGTGCAGCTTGGCACCGGGTTTATCGCCGGCGACGCGCCGGCTATGGTGCTGTTTGTCCTGCCGATCATTCTGTGCGCCTACGCCGGCGGCTTTGGCCCGGGCCTGCTCGCGACGATCGCGACCGCGTTGGGCGTCAACTATTTTCTGCTCGCCCCGCACTACAGCCTGGCGATCGGCTCGTCGCTGCAGATCGTCCAGTGGCTCGGGCTGATCGCGGCCGGGCTGCTGGTGAGCGTGCTGAGCGAGGCGCTGCAGCGCGCGCGTAGCCACGCCGAGGCCAGCCAGCAGCTGCACGCAGTGACGCTCGCCAGCATTAGCGACGGCGTGATCGCCACCGACGCGGCCGGCGTAGTCACGTTTGTCAACGCCGAAGCCGCCCGCCTCACCGGCTGGAACCACAACGCGGCCGGCCAGGCGCTTGGCACACTGCTACAGCTGGCCGACGAGCACACACACGCGCCCGCCGAGGACCCGGCCGCGTCGGTGCTGCGCACCGGTGCTGCGCTCACACGCTCAAACCACCTGCTGCTGGCGCGCGACGGCCGTGAGCTGCCGATCGACACCAGCGGCGCACCAATCAGAGACACCGCCGGCAAGCTGCTGGGCGCCGTGCTGGTACTGCGCGACCGCAGCGACCAGGCCAGTGCCGAAGCCGCCCTGCGCGCCAGCGAGCAGCGCTTCCGCAACCTGGCCGAAAACTCGCCGGATATCATCTATATCATCGATCTTACGCTGTTCCGGGCGACCTACCTTAACCAGCCCGATCTGCTCGGCTACACGCTCGCCGAGCTGCAAGAGCCAGGCTCGATCATGCACGCTGTGCATCCCGACGACGCGGTGGCGCTGGCGGTACACTGGCAGCGGCTGCTCAACGACGAAGAAACCGAGCCGATCGAATACCGGCTGAAGCGCAAGGATGGCCAGTGGGAATGGCTGCACAGCCGCGAGAAGGTGATCGCGCGCGACCCGGCCGGCCGCCCGACCGAGCTGCTGCTGACGCTCAGTATCATCGGCGAGCGCCGGCGCATGCAAGAGCAGCTTGCCACCGAGCGCTACTGGCTGCGCACGCTGATCGACAACCTGCCCGACCTGATCTTTTTGAAGGATACCCACAGCCGCTTTGTGATCGCCAACCAGGCCACCGCTGCGTTTATGGGCGTTGCCACGCCCGCCGCGCTGAGCGGCAAGAGCGACTTCGACTTCTACCCCAAGCATCTGGCAGCACAGTACTACGCGATCGAGCAGCAGATCATCACATCCGGCCAGCCGCTGACAGGCTGGGAAAAACCGCAGCTCGACCTGGCGGGCAAGCCGTACTGGCTGATGACAACCAAGCTGCCGCTGCGCGATAGCCAGAACCAGACGATCGGCCTGATCGGCATCGAGCGCGATATTACCGCGCGCAAGCAGGCCGAGCTGCAGGCCAGTGCCCACGCGGCGCACCTGCAGCTCCTGGCCGACGCTGCCCGCTCCTTCGCCGAGGCCGGCACTGAATATCAGGACGTGCTCGACCAGGTGGTACGCGCCACCGCCCGGCTGCTGCGCGCGAGCTGCGCGCTGCGCATGCTCTCGGGCGACGGCAAGACGCTGCGCCTGGCTGCGCTGCACGATGCCGGCCCAGCCCCGCACAACCTGGCGCCGGGCGCGTGGGGCGATACCGAGCTACGCGCCGACGACCAGCCGCTCCTGCGCGACCTGCTGCATACATCGCAGCCCGTGCTGATCGCGCAGCCCGACCAGGCGAGTATGCGCGCCGTGTCGGCCGGGTGCGAGGCGCCGGATGAGCAGCTGCATACGCACAGCATGATCGTCGCGCCGCTGCTGCTGCGCGGCCAGCTGATCGGCCTACTGTACATGTCGCGCCAGCGACTCGATCTGGCGGCATACAGCGACGACGACCTGCGGCTGGCCCGCGACCTGGCCGACCGCGCGGCGCTGGCGATCGGCAACGCACAGCTGTTCGATCAGGCGCGGCGCGAGCTAGAGCGCCGCCAGGATGCGGAACGGGCGCTGCGCGAGAGCGAGCAGCAGTATCGCAAAGTCATCGAGGCGATCGCCGATGGCATGTTTGTGGCCCAGGACCAGCGCTTTGTCTTCGCTAACCGGGTGCTGCCGGCCATGCTCGGCTACCAGTACGACGAATTCATCTACCGGCCGTTTGGCGACGTAGTAGCGCCCGAGTTTCTGGCGCTGTGGAACGAGCGCTTCGCACAGCGCATCGGCAATGGCCCGGAGCCAGCGCAGCACTACGAGGCGCGCTTTCTGCGCCAGGGCGGCGAGCCGCTCTGGGTCGAGGTGCGCGCCAGCCGCATGCAGTTCGGCAACCGCCCAGCCGTCTTGGGCTTGATCCGCGATATCACCGAGCGCAAGCAGGCCGAGGCCCAGATCCGCCAGCTGAACAGCGAGCTCGAGCGGCGCGTGGCCGAGCGCACCGCCGACCTGGCGCGCGCCAATGCCAGCCTCCAGGCCGAGATCGCCGAGCGCACCACGCTGGCCGAACAGATTCGCGAGCACGCGCGCTATGCCACCGCCCTGGCCGAGCTCTCGCAGGCGCTGGCCGAATCCGGCACCGAGCTGCAGCCACTGTTCGATACGCTCGCGCAGCATATCTCCAACCTCATCGGCGACGCCTGCATCGTGACGCTGCTCACCGACGACGGGCAGTGGCTCAATAAAGTCGCGATGTATCACTCCAACCCCGACGGCACCGCGTTTATTCGCCAGCTCCTGGCTACGGCGCCCTACCCGGTGAAAAACGGAATGGCTTCGCAGGTTGTGAGAACCGGCGAGGCGCTGCTGCTCGCGACGCTGCCGCCCGAGCAGATCCGCGATCAGGTGCAGCTGCTCTACCAGCCATACCTCGATCGCTTTGGGATCGCAAGCCTGCTGATCGTGCCGCTGCGGGCGCGCGGGCGCATCCTCGGCACCCTCGGCGTCTCGCGCGATCTGCCCGGCCTGCCCTACACCCACGCCGACCAGGCCTTCCTGCAAGACCTCGCCGACCGCGCCGGCCTCGCCATCGAGAATGCGCGCCTGTTTCACGCCACCCAAACCGCCCACGCCGAGGCCGACCGCGCCAACCGCGCCAAGAGCGAGTTCCTCGCCAGTATGTCGCACGAGCTGCGCACGCCGCTCAACGCCATCCTCGGCTTCACCGGCACCCTGCTCATGCGCCTGCCCGGCCCGCTCACCGCCGACCAGGAGCGCCAGCTCACCACCATCAAGACCAGCGCCCGCCACCTGCTCGCGCTGATCAACGATATTCTCGACCTCGCCAAAATCGAGGCCGGCAAGGTCACGCTCACGCGCGAGCCGGTGCTGTGCCAGGCGGTGCTGGAAGAGCTCGCCGCCAGCCTGCGCCCGCTGGCCGAGCAGAAAGGCCTGGCCTTCCGGCTGGAGCTGCCCGCCGCGCCGCTCACGCTGATCAGCGACCGGCGCGCGCTCAGCCAGATCGTGCTCAACCTCGTCGGCAATGCGATCAAGTTCACCGACACCGGCGAGGTGCAGGTGCGGCTGGAGCGGCGGGAGACCGACGCCGGGGCGCTGCAGGTGTGCATCGCCGTGCGCGACACCGGCATCGGCATCCGGCCCGAGGACCAGGCACGGCTGTTCCAGGCGTTCGAGCGGATCGCGCCGCCGAGCGGCAGCAGCTGGCGCGAGGGCACGGGGCTGGGGCTGCGGCTGGCGCACAAGCTCGCCGAGCTGCTCGGCGGCAACATCACCCTCGAAAGCGCGCCCGGCGTCGGCAGCACCTTCACGCTCACCCTCATGGGCGAAGCTCAAGAATGATATGGAGGAGACAATGACTAACGACATCGTGACACGCAACAATATACACACCTTCGGCAGCGGCACACAGCCGATCATGTTCGCGCACGGCTTCGGCTGCGCCCAGCCGATCTGGCGGCTGGTGGCACCAGCGTTTGCCGACAGCCACCAGGTTGTGTTATTCGACTATGTTGGCGCTGGCCGATCCGATCGCAGCGCCTTCTCGGCCACGCGCTACGCCACGCTGGCGGGCTACGCGCAGGATGTCGTCGACATCTGCACCGCGCTCGACCTGCGCGAGATCGTTTTCGTCGGCCACTCGGTCAGCGGCATGATCGGCCTGCTCGCATCGCTGCGCATGCCCGAGCGCTTCGCGAACCTGATCCTTATTGGCTCGTCGCCACGGTATATCAATGATCCGCCCGATTACTACGGCGGGTTCGAGCGCGAAGATATCGAGGGCCTGCTCGACCTGATGGAGAAAAACTATCGGGGCTGGGCCAGCTACCTCGCGCCGCTGGTGATGAAAAACGCCGACCGCCCCGAGCTGGCGCGCGAGCTTGAAGAAAGCTTCCACGCGACCGAGCCGACGATCGCGCGCCATTTCGCCGAGGCGACTTTCTTTACCGACAACCGCCAAGATCTGCCGCACGTCGCGGTTCGCTCGCTGCTGCTGCAGTGCCGCGACGATATGATTGTGCCGCAGCAGGTGGCCGAATACCTGCGCGACCACATTCCCGCCAGCACTCTCTGCGAGCTGCACGCCACCGGCCATTATCCGCACGTGAGCCACGCTGCGGAGGTGATTCGGCAGCTCAACCAATTCTTGAGGTAGAGCCATGCTGCCTTCGCCGCATTTGCTGCCAAGGTACAACCTATGAGCGCCCTACTGGAAAACGCGCCGTGCGGTTTCTTAACCGTGGACGAAAACGGCATGATCGTGTATCTGAACACGACATTATGTGTTATGCTCGGGTATACGCCAGCTGAGCTCCAGGGGCAGCATATCAACACAATTTTGCCGGCCGGCGGCCGCATTTTCTACCAGACGTACCTGCTACCGATGCTCAAGTTGGCCGGGGCGTTAGAAGAGGTATATGTGCGACTGCGCGCCAAAGACGCCGCCGATACGCCGGTGCTGCTGAACGCACTGCGCCGCGAGCGCGAGCGCGCCATGCTTACCGACTATGTTGTGGTGTCGATGCGCCAGCGGCGCCAGTTCGAAGACGACCTGGCGCGCGCGTGGAAGATAGCCGAAGAAGCGAACCACGCCGAGGCCGAGGCCCGCGCCGAGGCCGACCGCGCCAACCGCGCCAAGAGCGAGTTCCTCGCCAGTATGTCGCACGAGCTGCGCACGCCGCTCAACACGATCCTCGGCTTCACTGGCACCCTGCTCATGCGCCTGCCTGGCCCGCTCACCGCCGACCAGGATCGCCAGCTCACCATTATCAAGACTAGCGCCCGCCACCTGCTCGCGCTGATCAATGATATTCTCGACCTCGCCAAGATCGAGGCCGGCAAGGTCACGCTCACGCGCGAGCCGGTGCTGTGCCAGGCGGTGCTGGAAGAGCTCGCCGCCAGCCTGCGCCCGCTGGCCGAGCAGAAAGGCCTGGCCTTCCGGCTGGAGCTGCCCGCCGCGCCGCTCACGCTGATCAGCGACCGGCGCGCGCTCAGCCAGATCGTGCTCAACCTCGTCGGCAATGCGATCAAGTTCACCGACACCGGCGAGGTGCAGGTGCGGCTGGAGCGGCGGGAGACCGATGCCGGGGCGCCGCAGGTGTGCATCGCCGTGCGCGACACCGGCATCGGCATCCGGCCCGAAGACCAGGCACGGCTGTTCCAGGCGTTCGAGCAGGTTGCGCCGCCGAGCGGCGGCGGCTGGCGCGAGGGCACGGGGCTGGGGCTGCGGCTGGCGCACAAGCTCGCCGAGCTGCTCGGCGGCAGCATCGCCCTCGAAAGCGCGCCCGGCGTCGGCAGCACCTTTACACTCACGCTGCCGCTGGAATACCATGAAGAAAACGAGCATCAATAACCCGGAAATCATTGGGAGCACGATCATGCCAGGCGCCAAGAACGCGATTATAGCCTACGACAGCGACGACATAGTGATCGGCTGGAGCGCCGGCGCTCAGCTGCTGCTGGGCTATACGCCCAGCGAGATCATTGGCCAGCCGATCGCGCGGCTGATCGCGCCCGGTCAGCCGGCGCCCGACCTGCGGCGAGCGCGCGGCGCGGCGCCGTCGCTCATCTACGGCACCTTGCTGCACAAAGGCGGCTGGGGCATCGCCATGGCGCTGGCGCTTTCGCCAATTGTCGGCAGCGACGGCGAAGTGGCCGGCGCCAGCGTCGTGCTCCATCCGGCTGGCGCAGAGCAGCTGCCCGCGCGCCAGAGCCGGGCGCACGCCGCTGCGGCCACAGGCGCCAGGCAGTTTGTCGACCCATTCGATATTGAGCTTATATTGGCCGTGGCGCCGCACGGCGCGCTGGTGATCGACGCCGATGGCGTTGTCCGGCAGATCAATCACCTGGCCGAGCTGCTGTTTGGCTACAGCGCCGCCGAGCTGCTCGGCCGCAGCGTCGATATCCTCCTGCCGGCCTTGCTGCGCGGCCGGCACCAGCACCACCGCCAGGCATTCATAGCGACATCCCAGCGCCGGCATATGGATGTGCAGAAGCAATTCGACGCACAGCGCAAAGATGGTGGTATATTTACAGTGCAGATCGGAATTATGCCTCTGGACACGCCAAACGGTATGGTCATGCTCACCAGTGTGGTCGACGTCACCAATCTGAAGCAGATCGAGCAGACGCTGCGCGAGCACGAGCAATTCAACCAGGTGGTGCTCAACTCAGTGCTGGCGCACGTGGCGGTGCTCGACCGCCAGGGCACGATTCTGGCAGTGAACGAAGCGTGGCGAAACTTCGCCCACGCAAACCGCGTGCCCGGTAGCGATCAGGCAAAAGATATCGATGTCGGCGCGAACTACCTGGCGATCTGCCGCGTCAGCGGCGACGCCGGCAGCAGGGAGGCCGCCGACGCATACGCCGGCATTAGCGCCGTGCTGAAAGGCGAGCAGAGCAGCTTTACGCTCGAATACCCCTGCCACTCGCCCGACATGGAGCGCTGGTTCTCGATGACCGCCACGCCGCTGGCGACGCCGCAGGGCGGGGCGGTGGTGGCGCACACCGACATCACCGAGCGCAAGCGCGCCGATCTGGACATCACGGCAGAGATCGAGCGGCGGCGCGCGATCGAGGAATCGCTGCAGCGCGCGAACCGCGACCTGGCGCGATCCGAGCAAGAATTCCGCTCGCTGGCCGAGCACGCGCTGCTCGGCATTATTCGCGCCACGCCAAGCGGCAAGATCGTGTACGTCAACGCAGCGCTGGTGCACATGCTTGGCTACGATGCCGAGGCCGAGCTGATGAGCCAGACAACCATTCAGCTATACCAGAATCCGCAGGTTCGCGAAAAGGTGCTGAGGCTGATACAGCACGACGGCAGCATCTCGAACTACGAGCTTGAGCTCAAGACGCGCGACGGCACGCCCAAAACAATGCTTGTGAGCACCACGCGCACCAAAGAGCTGCTCTCGGGCATGATGATCGACATCACCGAGCGCAAGCGCGCCGAAGCGGCGCTGCGCGAAAGCGAAGAGCGCTTCCGCGCGACCTTCGAGCAGGCCGCCGTTGGGCTGGCGCACGTGGCGCCCAACGGCCAGTGGCTGCGCGTCAACCAGCGGCTGTGCACAATCGTCGGCTATACCCACGAAGAAATGCTCGCCCTGCGCTTTCAAGATATCACCTACCCCGACGACTTGCAGCCCGACCTGACGCTGGCCAGCGCGGTGCTGCGCGGCGAGATCGAGACCTACTCGCTCGAAAAGCGCTACATCCATAAAAGCGGCGCGCTGATCTGGATCAACCTGACGGTATCGCTCCAGCGCGACGAGACCGGCGCGCAGTATTTCATCAGCGTGGTGGAAGATATCACCGCGCGCAAACGCATCGAAGCCCGCGCCCAGGCCCAGGCCGCGCGCCTGCAGGTGCTCGCCGAGGTATCGCGCGCGCTGGCCGAGGCTACCAGCGATTACCAGGCCACCCTCGACCTGGTGGCGCGCAAAACGTGCCTCTCGCTCGGCGATATATGCGCGATCCGGTTGTACTCCGACGACGGCAAGCTGGCCCAGCTTGCCAGCGCATATGCCGCCGACCCGGCCAAGCTCACCTTACTGCCATCCACGATGGATGTGGCCGTGCTATCGGCCAGCGCGCCAGTGCGCAGCGTGCTCGAAAGCGGCAAGCAGGTATTCATCCCAGTGGTCGACGCCAGCGACGACGATCTCGACAGCTGGCCGATCATCAACCAGGGCGGCCTGCACTCGATTATACTGGTGCCTATGCGCTACCAGAGCCGCGTGCTCGGCGCCATGCTGGTGGCGCGCTATAGCCCTGAGCAGCCGCCCTTCGACGAAGACGACCTCCAGCAGGCCCAAGACCTGGCCGACCGCGCCGCGCTGGCGATCATCAACGCGCGCCTGTTCGTGCAGGTGCAGCGCGAGCTGGCCGAACGTGCCCGCGCCGAGGACGAGATCCGCCAGCTGAATAGCGTGCTCGAGCGGCGCGTGGCCGAGCGCACCGCCAGCCTCCAGGCCGAGATCGCCGAGCGCGCCGCGCTGGCCGAGCAGATCCGCACGCTGGCCGAGCAGGCCACCGCCCTGGCCGAGCTCTCGCAGGCACTGGCCGAGGTCGGCAGCGAGCTGCAGCCGCTGTTCGACACGCTCGCGCGCCACGTCTGGTGGCTCATGGGCGATACTGCCACCGTCGCGGTGCTCTCGGAAGATCGCCAGCAGCTTCAGACCCGCGCCGTGCACCACGGCAACGCTGAAATGCGGGCGCTGCTCCAGGATCTGTTCACCGCTACCGCCTACCCGGTGAGCCAGGGGTTGGCTGGCCACGTGGCATACACCGGTACGCCGCTGCTGATCTCAAACATGACGCCATCCGAGGCGCGCGCGCAGATCCGGCCGGAGTTTCATGCCTACCTTGAGAAATGCAATATCGCCAGCATGCTGATCGTGCCGCTGCGGGCGCGCGGGCGCATCCTCGGCACCCTCGGCGTCTCGCGCGATCTGCCCGGCCTGCCCTACACCCGCGCCGACCAGGCCTTCCTGCAAGACCTCGCCGACCGCGCCGGCCTCGCCATCGAGAATGCGCGCCTGTTTCACGCCGCCAAGGCGGCCCGCGCCGAGGCCGACCGTGCCAACCGCGCCAAGAGCGAGTTCCTCGCCAGTATGTCGCACGAGCTGCGCACGCCGCTCAACGCCATCCTCGGCTTCACCGGCACCCTGCTCATGCGCCTGCCCGGCCCGCTCACCGCCGACCAGGAGCGCCAGCTCACCACCATCAAGACCAGCGCCCGCCACCTGCTCGCGCTGATCAACGATATTCTCGACCTCGCCAAGATCGAGGCCGGCAAGGTCACGCTCACGCGCGAGCCGGTGCTGTGCCAGGCGGTGCTGGAAGAGCTCGCCGCCAGCCTGCGCCCGCTGGCCGAGCAGAAAGGCCTGGCCTTCCGGCTGGAGCTGCCCGCCGCGCCGCTCACGCTGATCAGCGACCGGCGCGCGCTCAGCCAGATCGTGCTCAACCTCGTCGGCAATGCGATCAAGTTCACCGACACCGGCGAGGTGCAGGTGCGGCTGGAGCGGCGGGAGACCGACGCCGGGGCGCTGCAGGTGTGCATCGCCGTGCGCGACACCGGCATCGGCATTCGGCCCGAGGACCAGGCACGGCTGTTCCAGGCGTTCGAGCAGGTTGCGCCGCCGAGCGGCAGCAGCTGGCGCGAGGGCACGGGGCTGGGGCTGCGGCTGGCGCACAAGCTCGCCGAGCTGCTCGGCGGCAGCATCGCCCTCGAAAGCGCGCCCGGCGTCGGCAGCACCTTCACGCTGATACTACCGGAGCAGCAGCAATGACGCAGATACTGGTGATCGAAGACAACCCGGCCAACCTCGAGCTTATGGTCTACCTACTCACGGCCTTTGGCTACGAGCCGCTCAGCGCGACCGAAGGCGAAAGCGGCCTGGCGCTGATTCGCCAGACGCGCCCCAGCCTGATCCTCTGCGACGTGCAGCTGCCGGGCATCGACGGCTACGCGATCGCGCAGCAGCTGAAGAGCAGCGCCGATCTGAGCACAATCCCGCTGGTGGCCGTCACCGCGCTGGCCATGGTGGGCGACCGCGACCATATTCTAGCGTCAGGCTTCGACGGGTATATCTCGAAACCAATCATTCCCGAAACATTCATCAACCAGGTAGAGGCATTCCTGACGCCCGAGCTGCGCGCCTTGCAAGCGCCACAGGCTGCCGAGATCACCAGCCCCGCGCCGCCCGGGCCGCCGGTAGCCCACCGCGCCACCATCCTGTCGGTCGACGACTTCGCGCCGAACCAGGAGCTGCTCAAAAGCATCCTCGAGCCCTTCGGCTACGCGGTGCTGTGCGTGCAGAGCGTGGCCGAGGCGATTAGCCTCGCCCAAACACAGCAGCCGGAGCTGGTGATGTCGGATCTGCACATGCCCGGGCAAAGCGGCTACGACCTCATTCGCGAGTTCAAAGCCGACCCGGTGCTGCGCGATATCAAGATCATCATTCATTCGGCGACGATCCGATCCGACCAACATCGCCTTGACGTACTCGAGATGGGTGCGACGAAGTTTATCACTCGGCCGATCGACCCGCAGGTTATACTCAACGAGATAGCCGCCTGCATCAATGACCAACCGGAGCGACAAGATGGCGAAGATCCTAGTGCTTGACGACCACGCACCCAACCGCGAATTCCTGATCACGCTACTTGGCTATGTCGGCCATACCATGATCGAGGCAGCCACGGCCGAAGAAGCGCTGGTAACACTTCACTGCGAACACCCCGACCTGGTGATCGCCGATGTGCTGATGCCCGCCGTCGACGGCTTCGAGTTTGTGCGGCGGCTGCGCGCCGACCCGCTGATCGCCCACACGCGGGTGATCTTCTACACCGCCGCCTACCTTGAGTCCGAGGCTCGCGCGCTGGCCGAGGCCTGCGGCGTGCTGCACCTGCTCACCAAGCCGACCGAGCCGCAGCAGATCATCGAAACCGTACAGGCGGTGCTCGGCATGGCCGCGCAGGCGCCGCCGCCGCCGCCGGCACACGAGTTCGACCGCAGCCACCAGCGCCTGCTGCTCGACAAACTGGCGCAAAAAGTCGACGAGCTCGAGTCGCTGAACACCGAGCTTGAGGAGCGCGTGGCATCGCGCACCGCCGAGCTCGCCGACGCCAACACGCGCCTGAGCGAGCTGGTGGCGGTGAAAGACAACCTGCTGGCGATCACCTCGCACGACCTGCGCTCGCCGCTGGGCGCGATCATGAACACCGCCGAGCTGCTGCTGCACGACTCCGAGCTGTCGGACGAGGCCCGCCAGCGCTTCACCCACAACATCTACAGCTCGGCGCAGTTCTTGATCGACATGGTCAACAAATTGCTCGATCTGTCGCGGCTCGATGCCGGCAAAGTCGAGCTCGACCCCACGCTGCTACTCGTCAGCGATATTGCGCGGCAGTCGCTCAGCAGCCTGCAGGTGAGCGCCCAGGCCAAAACGATCGCGACCGACCTGGTGGTGCTGCCAGGCGAGCAGCCGGTGTACGCCGACGGCATGAAGCTGCTGCAGATCGCCAACAATCTGCTGAGCAACGCGATCAAGTTCACGCCGCGCGGCGGGCAGGTGGTGGTGACGATCGGCCCCGAGCCCGAGGGCATGCGCATGGAGGTGGCCGACAATGGCATTGGCATCCCGCGTGACACATTGCCGCACCTGTTCGAGAAGTTTCGCCAGATCCACACGCGCGGCACCGCCGACGAGCGTGGCACCGGGCTGGGCCTGGCGATCGTGCGCCAGCTCACCAGGCTGCACGGCGGCTCGATCGAGGTGCGCAGCGACACGCACCAGGGCACGACGTTCGTGGTGCGCCTGCCCTACCACAATGGCGCGGTGCCGCCCGGAGCGGTGTAGTGGCTACACCGCGATGCCGTACAGCGCTGCGGCATTGCGCCACAAGATCGCCTCGGCGGCATCGGCGGCGTCGGCCGCGCTCAGGATCCCATCGCCGACCAGCTGGCCGAGCACCTGGCCAAGACCCTGGCGGCCATGCAGCGCACCGGCATAGAACAGCTCGGGCACGCTGTGTGCGTCGGTGGCGAAGAGCAGCTTCGAGATCGGCGCAAGCTCGAGCGCCTGGCTGAAAGCCGCCGCGCAGCCGTGGGCCGTCAGCGGCACCGCCAGCGAGACATCAATGAATACGTGGGCGTAGAGCGCCGCAAGGTAGCCGGCCTCGCGCACGTACGGATAGCAGTGCAGCAGCACAAACGGCACGCGCCGGAACAGCGGGTCGGCGAGCAGCGCGCGCAGCTGCAGCGGGTTGGCGCTGCGCAAGTCGGCGTCGTCGTCGCCGAAGGCCACGTGGAACTGCACCGGCAGCGCGAGCGCGGCGGCCTCTTCCAGCGCGGCGCGCAGCAGGTAGTCGAGCACCGCCCGGTCGGACAAGCGCACGCGCCCGTAGCGGCGTGCCAGCTCCTTCAAGGCAGGAAACGCCGCCGCCGCCTCGTCGAATGTGCGCGGCTGCACGTGCAGGCCGCCGCGGTAGGCCGCAATGCTCTTCAGCCCCACCACGCCGCGCTCGCGCGCCGCGCGCACCTCGGCGCGCAGGGCATCCTCTACCTGGCCAAATGTCGCGCTGGCGCCGATCAGCTCCTCCATCAGCGTCTCGAGCCGAATAATCGTCGCGGCCGGGCGGCCGATCAGCGCGCCGAGCTCGGCCGGTTCGTAGCTCTCGGGGCTGCGGTAGCCGGTGTCGATCAGCAGCGCGCGGAAGTTGCCGGCGTCGAACAGGCGGCGTGCGTACTGCTCGGGCGGCGTGGCGGCGCGCAGCGCCAGCAGCGCGTCTTCGTCGTTTGGGCAGCCGAACAGCGCGGCCACGTCGCGTAGCATGCGCCGGTAGAACAGCGTGTGGCGAATGTGTGGCGGCATGAGCGGGTCGGTGGTTTCGGCGAAAAAGCGCCGGAACGCATCGCCGTAGAGCGGCTGCCCCGGGCGCATAATGGCGTGGCAGTGGTGATCGAGGATCGCGATCGCGCTCAGATCCATGCTCAGCTCTCTTTCTTTGCTGGTTATACCAAATTCGCTTGATTACATACACTTTGGTGGGGGTTTGGGTGCGGCTTCGCCGCCCCCAAATTTCTTATTGTTAGGACTTACGCAGTTGGCATGCTCAGCCTTCGGCAGAGCGGTACTCTTCTCCGTATCGTGTCCATTTTCCGCGCTCCGCGCGGAAAATGGACACAGAAGATGACCAAGTACCATGCTGCCGCAGGCTCAATCGCGTACCGCGAGGAAGCCGAATCACGCAAGTGCGTAACTCCTCATTGAGTTGCACGACGTGGCTTCGCCACGTCGTGCAACTCAATCTATATACGTGATCAAGCGAACAGCGTATTAGGGCTGCCGCCAGTCGCTGGCGGCGTCGAGCCGGGCGATCTGCTCGGGAGCAAGCGACAGATCAAGCGCGCCCAGGCTGGCTGCCAGCTGCTGCGGGCTGTTCGCGCCGACGATCGGGCTGGTGACGACCGGGCGTGCCAGCAGCCAGGCCAGCGCCACCTGCGCCGGCTCGGCCTGCAGCTCGCCGGCCAGCGCCAGCAGCGCATCGACGATCGCCCAGCCGCGGTCGTTGAAGTAGCGCTTCTGCACGCCGCCGGCACGCTCGCTCGCGGGAACATCGGCGCCGCGCCGGTACTTGCCGGTGAGGAAGCCGCCGGCCAGCAGGCTATACGGGATCACGCCGAGCCGCTGGTCGGCGCACAGATCCTGCGAGCTCGCGCTCGAACTCGTCGCGGTGGGCCAGGTTGTAGTGCGGCTGCAGCGCGTCGTAGCGCGCGAGCTGCCGGCGCTCGCTCGCGCCCAGCGCCAGCGCCAGCCGCCAGGCCGGGATGTTCGAGCAGCCGATGTAGCGCACCTTGCCGGCGCGCACCAGGTCGTTCAGCGCGTCAAGCGTCTCGTCGATCGGCGTCTCGGCGTCGTACCAGTGCGTCTGGTACAGGTCGATATAGTCGGTCTGCAGGCGGCCAGGCTGTCGTCGCAGGCGCGCAGCAGGTGCGCGCGGCTGAGCCCTTCGCCGTTGGGGCCGCCCCACATGCGGCCGCGCGCGCGCTGGTGGCCAGCACCACTTGGGCACGGCTGCCGCGCTCGCGCATCCAGCGGCCGATGATCTGCTCGGCGACGCCGCCGGGGTTGTTCGGCGCCCGAGCTCGAGTAGACATCGGCCGTATCGACAAAATTGCCGCCGGCGTCGGCAAACGCGTCGAGCACCGCAAACGCCGCGCGCTCGTCGGCCGTCAAGCCGAACTGCATGGTGCCGAGGCACGGCGCCGATACGCGCAGGCCGGCGCGCCCTAACCGTCGATAATATGGTTTGCCTCTAAAATCTAATTAGGACTTACGTAGTTGGCGCGCTCAGTCTTCGGCAGAGCGGTACTATTTCTCTGTATCGTGTCCATTTTCCGCGCTGCGCGCGGAAAAACCGCACACAGAAGATGACCAAGTACCATGCTGCCGCAGGCTCAATCTCTGCCTTTAGGAAGCCGAATCACGCAAGTGCGTAACTCCTATCTAATATTTATAGAAATGCCCCTTGAACTGCGCCGCGTCGTCGAGCGCGGCGTAGGCGCGCGCCTCGGAGCGCCGCACCGCCAGGTACGATCGGCCCAGCAGGTCGCCGAGCGCGCCCATCAGCAGCGCATCGCGCTCGAGGTTGTCGAGCGCCTCGTCGAGCGAGCCGGGCAGGCGCGCGATGCCGCGCGCCGCGCGCTCGGCCTCGGAGAGGCTGGCGGGATCGGCCTCGGTCGGCTCGCTGGGCTCAAGCTCGCGCTCCACGCCGTCGAGCCCGGCGGCCAGCAGCCCGCCCAGCGCGATGTAGGGGTTGCACGAGCTGTCGGCGGCCTTCAGCTCGAGGTTGGTCGAGCCCTCGACATCGCTCCAGAAAGGCGAGGCCACGCGCACCGAGGCCTCGCGGTTATCGTGGCCCCAGGCGGTATAGGCGCTGCTCCAGCTCTGCGGCTGCAGGCGCCGGTACGAGTTGACGCTCGGGCACGTCAGCGCCACCAGCGCCGGCAGGTGCGCGAGCACGCCGGCGACGAACTGCCGGCCGATGCGCGAGAGCCCGTCGGGCGCGGCGCGGTCGTAGAACACATTGCGGCCGGCAGCGTCCCACAGGCTGAAGTGCACGTGCGCGCCGTTGCCGGCCTGGTCGGCGAATGGCTTGGGCGCCAGCGAGGCGTACAGGCCATACTCCAGCGCCACACCGCGGATCGTTTCGCGCAGCCGGATGTGATTGTCGGCGGCGGCAAGCGCCTCGGCGTGGCGGATCGAAATCTCGTGCTGGCCGTGGCCCAGCTCGGGGTAGTACTGCTCGACCGTCAGGCCCTGAGCTTCGAGCGCGGCGGTGAGTGCGGTGGCGAACGGCGCCGCCTGGGTCATGGCGATCGACGAAAAGCACAGCGTGTCGTCGAAGGGCGCGTAGCTGCCGGCCTCGTCGCGCGTGGCCAGCGAGAACTCGGCCTCGAAGGCGGCCTGGAGCTGCCAGCCGTGCGCGGCGGCGCGCGCGCGCATGCGCTTGAGGAACGAGCGCGGGCACGCGCCCCAGGGCGAGCGGTCGCCGGTGAGCATGTCGCACATCAGCGCGGCGCTGCCCGGCACGTACGGCAAGACCGCGAAGCTGGCCGGGTCGGGCACCAGCCGGATCTCGCCTACCGGGCCCATGCCCTCAACATCCTGGAGCTGGTCGAGGCTGTTCATGGCCATCATGGCCACCGTCAGGCCAATGCCATCGGCGAGGCGCCCGCTCAGGCCGCTGAGCGCAGTGGTTTTGCCACGGATGGTCGCGCCGTTGTCGCAGTACAGGAAGCGCACCAGCCGTACGCCGGCATCGCGCGCCTGCTGCACAATCGTCTCCGGTGTCATCGATTACCTCGTGTTTTCAGTTGCGGCGGCTCCTATGTGGGCATGCTTCAAGCCCGCTCTCCAGCGCATTGCCCCGCAGGCGCAGAGGCGCGATATACTTCGCCCGTACGGGATCCGGCGAATTGAAGCATGCCAGCAGGGTATAGTATAGAGGATGATTGGCCTGGTGTATGCGGCGCGCTCGCGTGTGCCTATAGCGCGCGCCGCCCGAGGCCGGTCGCGTAGGCGATGCCGCTCTGCAGGGTGCTGTGCGTCACAATGTAGCTCAGGTCGACGCCAAGATCGACTAGCGCCTGGGCTACCTCGGGGCGGATGCCCGTCAGGATCACGCGCGCGCCGAGCAGCCTGGTGGCCTGCGCGGCCATCACCAGCCCAGTGGCCACCTGGCTATCGACGATCGGCACGCCGGTGATATCGAGGATCGCCGCGCGCGCGTGCCGCCGCTCGACGCCGCTGAGCAGCGCGGCCAGCACCTGCTGCATGCGCTGGTCGTCGATCGCGCCGATCAGCGGCATCACCACCACGTCGTCGCTGATCGGGATCAGCGGCGTCGAAAGCTCGGCCAGAGCGGCGGCCTGGGCGCGAATGATCCGCTCCTGCAAATGCGCGCGCTCCTCGGCCGCGCGCTTGCGCTCGGTCAGGTCGTGCGCAATCGCGATGTAGCGGTGCTGGTCGGCCAGCCGCATCTCGCCGATCGCCAGGTCGAGCGGGAAGCTGCTGCCGTCGGCGCGCAGGCCGGCTACCTCGCGCCCGACGCCGACCTGGCTATACTCGTTGTCGTAGGGCGGCGGGATGATGCGCGCGATCTGCCGGCCAATCAGCTCGGCCGCGCTCAGCCCAAAGATCCGCTCAGCGGCCGGGTTGATCGACGCGATCCGGCCGTCGTCCTCGATCGTCAGAATGGCATCCACGGCATTATCGAGCACAGCCTGCTGCTGGGCGTTGGCGGCCACCAGCGCCGCAGCCACGTTGTTGAACGAGCGCACAACCTCGCCCAGCTCGTCGCGGTTCTCGAGCTCGACCAGCCGGGCCATATCGCCGCGGATCATGCGCTCGGAGGCGCTGGCCAGCGCGCGCACGGTGGACATCACCGCCAGGTAGAATGTCAGCCAGGCAATCAGCACCAGCACCAGCACGCCAGCCGTGACGCCGACAGCCAGGCTTCGGCGCTGCCTGAAGCCGTCGATGCGCGCCTGCAGCAGCTGATCGAGCTGGTCGGTCGCGCCGTCCCAGAACACAAAGCTCGCCCGCAGCGCGTCGGCGGCGGCGGCGCGGTGGCTCGCCAGGTTGGCGGTGATCGCGCGCGGCTCGACCAGGTCGCGGCCGATCGAGTTGAGAAAGCGCCCGGTCGCGGCGAAGTAGGTGTCGAGCCGCCCCTCCAGCACCGGCTGAAGCTGGGCCGACGCGGTGTGGCGAAACGCGACGCCGAGGCCCTTCTGCGTATCGGCGATGTTGGTTTGCAGCAGGCCGCTCAGGATGATCAGCTCGCTGCGATCCTCGGGCCTGGCGCTCCCCTGGCCGATCACCCGAGCGCCGAGCTGGCGAATACGCGCCAGCTGTGTCTGGGCTTCGGGCAGCTTGAGCAGCACGGTATCCATCATGTAGTAGCTGTCGAGATCGGGGTCGAGGATCAGGTTGGAGCTATCGCCGACGGTTGAGATCAGCGCGCGCAGATCGCCGAGCAGCTTGGCATGCAGGTCGTCGCTGGCGCGCGCGCGCATCGTCGCGGTGCGAGCCTTGATCGTCGCCCACTGCTCGTTCAGCCGCGCCAGCTGCTCGGTGGTGCCCAACCGCTTGCCGAGCCGGGCGTCGAGCGCGGCCAGCGCCTGCAAGTCGATATCGACCTGGGCCTGAGCCATGCCAAGCGGCGCGCGGGCGGCCACATCGCCGCCGGCAAAGTCTTGCGCCAGCAGCTGCTCCTGGAACAGGTGCTCGAGCAGGCCGCGCAGCGAGCGCAGGTACTGGGTGCCGCTGATCTCCTTCTGCGCAAAGGCGATCTTGCCATTGACCTCGGCGAGGTAGAAGGTGCTCAGCAGGGCGAGCGGAATCGCGAACAGCAGGCTGATCAGCGCGAACTTCCGAGGGTATGTGAGGCGGTTCATGAGGGCAATTGCCGGGCGAAAGAGTCTGTTCATGGGACAAACGCACCCTCGTTGGTTCTGACGATAACACTGCGGGCTCGGCAGCGCGAGGCTAATGGGATATCGCGCGGTTCGGTTACATCGACTATAGCACAGCCCTCGAGCGCATTGGAATACTCCCAGGAAACATTTCGATAACAATTAGGGCCTTGAAAGGGATGCGCGAGGGGCATCGCCCTCGCGCATCCCTTTCTGGCGGGTCGCGGCCACGAAGGCGCTCGTGGCTTCTAGCGTGTGGCCGCTACGGCGCCGGCACCTTCTCGGGCACCACCTCGGCCGCGAGCGCGAGCTTGCTATCCTTCACGCCAATGATCGTGACGCCTTTCTGCGGCACATTGCTGGCGCCGAAGGTGATCTTGCCGGTGATGCCGGGGAAATCTTTGGTGGCCTTGATCGCCTGCTGGATCGCGCCGGCGTCGGTCGAGCCGGCGCGCTTGATCGCGTCGGCCAGCAGGTACACCGCGTCGTAGCCGAGCGCCGCGAAGGCGTTCTCGGGGTCGTGGCCGTACTCTTTATTGTAGGCCGCGATGAACTTCTTGATGCCGTCGGTGCCGCCCTGCGCGTCCATCAGCGCGTGGGTGGTGAAGAACACGTTGTCGGCGGCTTTGCCGGCCACGTTCACCAGGTCGGGCGTATCGTAGCCATCGCCGCCGAGCACCGGGCCGGTCAGGCCGGCGTCGCGCAGCTGCTTGACCACCGGGCCAACGTTGTAGGGCATGGCCGCGATGTAGTAGAACGACGGCTGCGGGCTCAGCGCCTTGAGCTTGGCGATCTGGGCCGAGAAATCGGTGGCCTTGTCGTCGTACTGATCTTCAAGTGCGATCGTGCCGCCCAGCTCGGTGAAGCGCGCCTTGAAATAGCCCGCCAGCAGCGTGGTATACTCGACGCCCTTGTCCCACAGCAGGTAGGCGCTCTTGCCGTACTGCTTGAAGCCGAACTCGGCGCCGGCCGCAGCCTGCACGTTATCGCCGAAGCACGCCAGGAACATCTTGTCGCCCACCTGCGAGGGGATCTTCGGCGAGGTCGCGCCGGCGGTGATGAACGGCAGCCCGGCGCCCTGGATCGTCGGCCCGGCGGCCAGCACCGAGTCGGTGTCGGTGAAGCCAACCACGGCCACGACCTTGTCCTGCTCGACGAACTGCTTGGCCACCTGGGCGGTCACGTCCATCTTGTACTGGGTATCGTGCACCACCAGGTTGATCTGGCGGCCCAGCACGCCGCCGGCCGCGTTGATCTCTTTGGCGGCCAGCTTGGCGCCGTTGGCGGCCGGCAGATCGAGCGCCGACTCGTCGCCGGTGAGCGCGAAGCCGCCGCCAACCGCGATCGGGCCGCCGCCGGCCGCCGCAGCGGTAGGCGCGGCCGCCCCACCCGAGGCAGCCGGCGCCGCCGCGCCGCCGCATGCCGCCAGCATCAGCGCCAGGGCGAACAGGATTGGTAGGAATCTGATTCTCATGGTGCGTTCCTTTCCAAATGACGCAACATCTGATCTGGTGTGGGCGCTCGCGCGCCGAGCACAAGCATCCCGCAGATCGACGACCATCGAGAAGGCTGGCGCGGCCGGCGGTTCCGGCCTAGCGCGCGCGCCGCGCGAACAGCCGGTCGAGCGCGATCTCGCGCTGGCCGAGCAGCCCTTCGCGCCGGAAGATAATCACCAGCAGAAAAATCAGCGCCAGCACCGACTGGCTGATGCCGAAGAGCTGCGTGGCATCCTCGAGGCGCCGCAGCAACTCGGCCAGCGCCAGCACAAACACCACGCCCAGCACCGAGCCGCTCACCGAGCCCATGCCGCCGATCACCAGCATCGTCACCACGCGGAAGGTCAGGTCGAAATAGAACACCGTGGGCGAGAACGAGGTAATGAAATGGGCGTACAGCGCGCCGGCCACCGCCGTGAAGAACGCGCTGATCACAAACGCCAGCAGGCGCGGCGGCATCACCGCGATGCCGATCGCCTGGGCCGCCAGCCGATCCTCGCGCTGCGCCAGCATGGCGCGGCCAAACGGCGATTCCTTCAGCCGCCACACCACGTACAGCGTGGCGATCGCCCAGGCCCACACCCACCACAGGTTGGTGTAGGGCGTCACGTTCGAGAAGGTGCGCGAGCCGCGCGTGAAGGCGTCGGCGTTGAACAGGATCACCCGCACGATCACCAGGAAGCCGAGCGTCGCCACCGCCACGAAGTGGCCCGAGAGCCGCATGAGCACCAGGCCCACCAGCAGCGCCACCAGCGCCACCAGCCCGGCGGCGATCAGCGAGGCCAGCAGGAAGCCCAGCGGGAAGCCGCCGACGACCATGTCGAGGTGCACGCCGGCCAGCCAGGCCGGCAGGTTCGGCAGGTAGCTCTGCTTTTCGCGCAGCGGCAGCGTGAGGATGGCCGAGCCGTACGCGCCCAGCGCCATGAAGCCGATGTGCCCAAGCGAGAACACGCCGGTGAAGCCGTTCGCCAGGTTCAGGCTCAGCACCAGGATGAGGAACAGACCAATATTGACGAACAGGCCCTGCCAGAACGCCAGGCCGGCGGCCTGCAGCGCGGCCAGCAGCGCGGCGAGGAGCAGAATGGCGGCCAGCGGGCCGAGCAGGCGGCGGGTGTTCATCACTCTCTATTTCCTCGCGTCGGGCCCGATAAGCACAGATCAACGACCAAACGAACATCGTATCCTTGGTGCAGGCTATCACACATCCAAACCGGGTTTGACGAAAGACGAAAGACGGCGCTGTTTCATCTTCTGTCTTTTGTCCTTCGTCCTGAAAACTCGGATCGAACCTGCGGTAGCCTGTACTTCATCCTTGGTGCTTTTTGGCTCTTGGTCTACATCTCGTCGCGGCCGCGCTTGCCGAGGATGCCGTTCGGGCGGAACAGCAGCATCAGGATCAGCGCCACGAACACAAACGCGTCGCGGTAGCCTGCCAGCGAGCTTGGCAGCCACTGGCGCAGCGCGGCCTGTGTAGCCGGCGACACCATGCCGGCGGGCAGGATATCGCCGATGCCCGGCAGGGCCGTGAGCAGCACCTCGAGCGTGCCGAGCGCATAGCCGCCCACAACCGCCCCGGCGATGCTGCCGAAGCCGCCGATCACCGCGGCGATAAACGCCTTCAGCACCGGCGAGAAGCCCATGTACGGGTTGATCTGGCCGGCCTGCACCGCGAACAGCAGGCCAGCCACCGCCGCCAGCCCCGAGCCGATCGCGAAGGCGCTGGCCACCACGCGGTTGATGTTGATGCCCATCAGCCGCGCCGCGTCGAGGTCTTCGGCGGCGGCGCGCATCGAGAGGCCCAGCGTCGTGCGGGTGACGAACAGCGACAGCAGCACCAGCAGCACCACGCCCGACACCAGGCTCACGACGTTGAGGCGCGGCACGGTGATCGGGCCGAACGCGAACACCCCGCTGAGCAGCGCCGGCGCGGGAAACGCGATCTGGTCGGGGCGGCCAATCCGCCGCATCCACAAGAGCGTGCCGTTCTGCAGCATCTGGCCAACCGCGAACGAGCTAAGCAGCGCCGCCACGTCGGGCGCGCCGCGGATCGGCCGGTAGGCCACGCGCTCGATCAGCAGGCCGATCAGCACCGTGCCGACGATCATCAGCGGCAGCGCCAGGCCCAGCGGCAGCCCGGCGAACAGCGCGAACGCCGCAAGGTAGGCCGCCACCATCATCATATCGCCGTGGGCGAAGTTGATCAGCCGCAGGATGCCGAACACCATCGCCAGGCCCACCGCCATCAGCGCGTACAGGCTGCCGATGCTCAGGGCATTCACGAGCTGCTGGATAAAGTAGTAAAGCAAGCTCATAACGTATGTATAGCTTACGCAGTTGGCGCGCTCCGTCTTCGGCCGAGCGCTCCTTGCTTCGGTATCGGTGTGCGGCGGTCGGAAACCTGCAACTTGCTAAGTTGCAAACCTGCTAGCGCCCGAGATACGATCGCTCGACCTGCGGGTTGCGGCGCAGCTCGGCGGCCGGCCCCTCCAGCGTGATCCGGCCGGTCTCCATCACATACACCCGGTCGGCCACGTCGAGCGCGTGGTGTACATTCTGCTCGACCAGCAGCATCGTGGTGCCCTGGCGCTTCAGCTCGCGCACCACGTTGAAGATATGCTCGACCATCAGCGGCGCCAGGCCGAGCGAGGGCTCGTCGAGCAACAGCAGTGCCGGGCGGCTCATCAGCGCGCGGCCGATCGCCAGCATCTGCTGCTCGCCGCCCGAGAGCGTGCCGCCGGCCTGGGCTAGCCGCTCGCGCAGGCGCGGGAACAGCGTATACACGCGGCCGAGATCTTCTTCGAGCGCGCCCTTGCGCCGCACCGCGCCGAGCACCAGGTTCTCGCGCACGCTCAGGCCGCCAAAGATCCGCCGGCCCTCGGGGCAGTGCGAAATCCCCAGCGCCACGATCCGGTCGGTGGCGGCGCGGGTGATGTCGTGGCCGTCGTAGACGATGCGGCCCTGGCGCGAGCGCAGCAGCCCCGAGATCGCCCGCAGCGTGGTGCTTTTGCCGGCGCCATTCGAGCCGATCAGCGCCACCAGCTCGCCCGGCCCAACCCGCAGCGATACGCCGTTCAGCGCGCGGATGCCACCGTAGGCGACGTGGATGTTATCTATCTCTAGCATGCTCGTGCAGCGGCTTCCTGTTCGCCAAATGCTCGGTTCTCAAACACGCTGGCGGCGCCTGCGCAGCGCCGCCCACGCCACACCTATTCCCCCTCCCGGCGCGCGGGGAAGGGGCTAGGGAGTGGGGCTTCGACAGCCGGCAGGCTACCGACAGCCTCGGCCGGCTGGCCGAGATACGCCGCGATCACCTCGGGGTTCGTGCGCACGGCGTGCGGGTCGCCCTCGGCAATCAGCCGGCCGTAGTTCAGCACCTGGATGCGCTCGCACAGGTTCATCACCAGTGGTATATCGTGCGCAACCATCACGATCGTAATCCGCAGGTCGTCGCGCAGCGCGCGGATCAGCCCGAGCAGCTCGGTGGTTTCGGCCGGGTTCATGCCGGCGTTTGGCTCGTCGAGCAGCAGCACCTTCGGCCGCAGCGCCACCGCGCGGGCGATCTCGAGCTTGCGCTGGTCGCCGTACGGCAGGTTGCGCGCAAGCTGGTCGCGCCGGCTGGCCAGCCCGAGCCGCGCCAGCAACGCGTCGGCCTGCTCGGTGAGCGCCTGCTCGCGCCGCCGGAACGCGGGGCTGCTCAGCAGCGTGCCGAGCAGCGGCGCGGGCGCCTGGCTCTGCAGCGCGGTACGGACGTTTTCCAGCACGGTCAGCGCGCCGAACAGCCGGATGTTCTGGAATGTGCGGGCGAGGCCCAGCCGGGCGACGCGGTAGGCCGGCAGCCCGGTAATGTCGCGGCCTTCCAGGCGTATGCGCCCGGCGCTGGGCCGTAGAAAGCCGGTGAGCAGGTTGAACAGCGTGGTCTTGCCGGCGCCATTCGGCCCGATCACGCCGTGGATGGCCAGCGGGGCCAGGCGCAGCGAGTAGCCCTCGAGCGCATGCACGCCCGCGAACGATTTGGACAGGTTGTCGACCTCGAGTAGGGCGTCTGGCATAGCTACACTACGTAGTTGCTCACACCGCTGAAGTCTTCTATAAGAACTCGAACAGCTCGTCGCGCTCCCACTGGCCAACAGTGTCGCGGAACTCAGGCGCATCGAAGTTATCGATCGCCGCCTGGGCCTTGGCGATCTCGTGGCGCTTGACCGCCAGAAACAGCTTGACGAACTCGTCGCCGAGCGCCGCGCGCAGCACCGCATCGGCCTCAAGCGCGTCGAGCGCGGCTGGCAGCGTGGTTGGCAGGTCGGTGACGCCTGCGAGACCATAGGCGATGCCGGACACTGGCGCAGGCGGCTCGAGGCCGCGCGTGATGCCGTCGATACCGGCGGCGATCGTGGCGGCGAGCACGAGGTAGGGGTTGCTAGCCGCGCAGGGCATACGATTTTCGACATGGGTATTGGCGCCGCGGATGCCCTTGATGCGCAGGCCGACGGTGCGGTTCTCGAGGCCCCAGGTCGCGTTGGTAGGCGCGAACGAGTACAGGCGGTAGCGCTTGGCGCAGTTCACGGTTGGCGCGTACAGCGCGGCCAGCGCCGGCGCGTGGGCGATCTGGCCGGCGATAAACTGGCGCGCCAGGTCGGAGAGACCGTCGGCGCCGTTCGGGTCGTCGAAAGCGTTCGCGCCGTCGTCGAGGCGATAGAGCGAGTGGTGGAAGTGGCAGCCGCTGGCGCTCTGATCGGCGTAGGGCTTGGTCATGAACGAGGCGGTGTAGCCATGCTGCAGCGCGATCTCCTTGACGCCCTGCTTAAACGCGAACGCGGCGTCGGCGGCGGCGATATCCCAATCGGGTGCGAAGTTGATCTCCTGCTGGCCGGGGCCATACTCGGCGTTCGCGGTGATGATATCGACATCGACGGCGCGCAGGTCGCGGATGACCTGGCGGATGAACGCGCCGTCGAACTCGTTGCGCAGCGTGGCGAAGATCTGGATCCCGGTGTATGGCGGCGCGCCCGAGCCGGTATTGGCCAGGTAGAACTCGTACTCGTAGCCCACGCGTATGCGGTAGCCCAGCTCGCGCAGCGCGGCGAGCTGGCGGCGCGCCAGGTAGCGCGGGGCCGCGCCGGCTGGCCGGCCATCGTAGAACTTCGGCTCGCACAGCACGCGCGCGGTCGCGTCGAGCCAGGGCAACACCCGGAAGGTGGCGAGGTCGGGGAAGATCTTGCTGTCGGGAAAGCCCAGGTCTTCGAGATAGCCGGTGCCAAGCGCGACGCCGCCCTGCGCGTCGAAGCCCAGCTGGCCCAGCAGGAAGTTCAGCCCATCGGCGGCGAAGCGCTCGACGTGGCGCGCGGGAATCAGCTTCGAGCGCGAGATGCCGTGGGTATCGCTCTGCTCGAAGCGCACAAACTCGACGCGCTGGTCGGCGATCGCCTGCTTGATGTCAGCTAGCTCCATACCAGCTTCCTCTCGTTTCAGAAAACACGAAGACTCCGCGATACTGCACGGGTGCTCACAGGCGCTGTGAGGGCTTGGTTTGGCCGGCTGCGTGTGGGAATGGCCGATAGTGTAGCCGAGCGCGGCGCAGGTGTCAAATTGCGGGCGAATCAAACGAGGCCCGCGGCGATGCCGCGGGCCTCGGTGATTATAGAGAAAGCGGCGGCGTTACTCGCCGTAGCCCTCGCTCAGCACGTGGCGATACAGCCGCTGCAGCAGCGACATCGAGAGCGGCTCGCCCTCGGCGCCTTCCTCGCGCGCGGGCAGCAGCCGCTGCTCTTCGTACTGGCGGCGCAGCCGGTTAATCAGCTGATCAATATATGCACGCTTAGCGGCAGTGTCGGCATTCATCGGGAAGACTCCAATTCTGTAACAGTTTGTGAATGATCATTAAATCATTCAGCTATAGCTTACCACGATCGGGCGCTTCGCGCCATACATATTCCGACCGAAACGCGCTCGTGATTGTTACAATCGGTTTTCAGCGCCTGTAGAACCTACGCAGCTGCGTTGTTTATACCTCGTTTCGGGGCGGCTTCGCCGCCCTCGAGCCGCACATACAGCAAGCGGCAGCGCAGAAATCGCATTCTCTGTATCATGTGCGGTTTTTCCGCGCTGTGCGCGGAAAAACCGCACACAAAAGATGAACAAGTACCATGTGCCGCAGGCTCAATCTCCTGCCTTTAGGAAGCCGAAACACGCAAGTGCGTAGCTCCTACAACGATTTCAACCAGCTTCTCAGCACATTGTATACCGCCAGACGGGCGAGCTATAGCGCTGGAACCTGCCAGCCGCGCGGGTAGATCAGGTAGACAGTGCCATCGGAATTGGCCTGCCAGGCGCGCTCAAGCTCGGCCGCGTCGTACAGGCGCCGAACCTCGGCCTCAGTATCGCCGCGCGGGTCGGCCACAATCGCGCGCCCGCCGGTGTCGAAACCGGCAAGCACCAGCAGATGGCCACGGCTGGCCGGAATAGGCGCGTTCGCCAGCTCGCCCGCGCGCCACGCCACGCTGACGATCACCGGGACGCCGGCCTGCAGCCAGGGCACCAGCTCGGCCAGGCTGCCAAATCGCGCTACCGCCGCATCCAAGCCCAGGCTGCCGGCGAAGGCGGTGTTGAAGCTCCAGTTGCCATGCCCGTCGTAGGCGGGGTCGTACACACGCGGTGTGGCGATCTTGGCCACGGCGCGGCGCTCGGCAAACGGCGCCAGCTGCGGGTCGCCGGTGCGCGCCTGCCAGTAGGCCAGCGCCATCGACACCGACGTCGGGCTGCAGATATTCGGGCCGTCGGGGTAATCGAGCTGGGCGCGCGGCGGCACCGCCAGCTCGAGCGCCGGCAGCGCCCCAGCGGCAGCCGGCGCGCCGGGGCCGCTCAGCGCCAGCGCCAGGCGGTGCAGCGTGGGCGGCGGCGCGCCGTACAGCAGCACGCGCGCCTGGGCGCGCTCGGCCGGGGCGCTGAGGATCAGCGTATCGGTGGCGACGAAGCCATCGGCGTCGCGCTGGGGGCCAAAGCTAGTGCGGCGGCTGCCGGCGGGCAGATCGTCCCACTGCGCGACGCGGTAGAACGCCGTCCAGCGCTCGCCCGCGCCAGCGCGCAGCTGCAGCTCGATCCAGCTCGCCGGGGGTGTGCTGGCAACCCACGAAGGTACGGCGGCGCTGAAAGGCGCGGGCGCGGCGGCCACCGGGCCGGTGAGCATCAGCCCCGGCGCTCCTTCGGGCAGCGGCTCGGCGCGCCAGCCCTGCTCGGCGCCAAACGCGTCCCAGCCAATAAATCCTCGCATGATCTTGCTCCATCTACGGCACTACGGCGCCTGGTAGCCGGCGATCGGGCCGATCAGGTAGGCGCCGGCCTTGTACTCGCCGCTCGTGTGCTCGTTCCACGTCACCAGGTAAAGCTCGCCACCCAGCACCGCCAGCTGGCCGCGGCCAGTCGGCGCGAACGGCAGCTCCACAAGCGTCGAGGCCGCGCCTACCTGGTGAAACACCTTCTGCTGGTCGTCGGCCTGGCACGACCAGAAGATCGAGCCGTCGGCCGATCGCGCCACGCTGATCGTCGCGCCGGTGTAGGGCGTGCTGCCAGCTGCGGGCACAAGCTGCATCGCATCCATTGCTATAACCTCCTGGCGAACGAGTGGCGCGCACGCCTGCCGCGGCACGCTGGCGGCATGATCGCACCGAGTCGCAGGCGCGTCAAGCATTCGGCAGCCGCGCCCAAGCACACGGTTGCGCGTGCCGCTACGCTATGCTACAATGCGATCGGCCAGGGGACGTGGCGAAATGGCAGACGCGCAAGTCTTAGGAACTTGTGGAGCAATCCGTGAGGGTTCGACTCCCTCCGTCCCCACCATACGATACCAAAGCGGAAAACGCCCTTACCGTTTGCAGCGGTAGGGGCTTTTTTTCTGCTGCCCGCCCACCCTGCTTCACGCCGCATATGCGCCCTCCAATGGCACGGCGGTTGCCACGCATCCATCATCCGGCCGATTGATATTGTGACATCATTCACATATACTATACATAGATTGTGATAGGTAGAACGAAGTGAGGAATGCCATGGCGATCATCGACCTTGACACGCATACCGACGAGCGCGCAGCCAGCGCGCCTGGGATTACGGCGGCGCCACGCCGCAGCGGGCGGCCGCGCGTGGTGGTGGTTGGCGCCGGATTTGGCGGCCTGAGCGTCGCACGGGCGCTGGCCCGCGCCGAAGTAGACGTGCTGGTGCTCGACCGCAACAACTACCACGGCTTCTGGCCGCTGCTGTACCAGGTGGCCACCGCCGGCCTTGAGCCTGAGTCGATCGCCTACCCGGCGCGCGCGATCCTGCGCCAATACCCGCGCACGAACTTCCGCATGGCCGAAGTCAGCGGCGTCGACCTCGAGCGCAGGCTGGTGCATACCAGCGGCCAGCCGATCGAGTACGACTACCTGGTGCTGGCGGCGGGCAGCGCGAACAACTACTTCGGCAACGAGCAGCTAGCGGATCAGACCTTCGGCATGAAGGACATCGACGAGGCCGAGCGGCTGCGCAGCCAGGTGCTGCTGGCGTTCGAGCGGGCCTCGCAGGAGGCCGACCCGGCCCGTCGCGCGACGCTGCTGACATTTGTGATCGTCGGCGGCGGGCCGACCGGCGTAGAGCTGGCCGGCGCATTCGCCGAGCTGATCCGCCACGTGCTGCGCAAAGACTACCCGATGCTGGACGTAGCGCAGGCGCGCGTGATCCTGGTCGAGGCCGGCGACCGGGTGCTGGCGAGCTTCCCGGCCAAGCTGCAACGCGCGGCGCTACGGCGGCTGCGCGCGATGGGCGTGGAAGTGCGCTTTGGCGCGGCGGTGCAGAGCGTGGCGGGCGATACCGTGGCATTCAAGGGCGGCGACGCGCTCGCGAGCAGCACGGTGGTGTGGGCCGCCGGCGTGCGCGGCGCGCGGCTAGGCGACCGCCTGGGCGCCGAGATGGGCCGCGGCGCGCGCGTGAAGATCGCGCCGACGCTGAACCTGCCGGGGCGCCCCGAGGTGTTTGTGATCGGCGATATGGCCTACCTCGAGGGCTACAAAGGCAGCCAGGCCTACCCCATGGTCGCGCCGGTGGCCATCCAGCAGGGCGCGCAGGCCGCGCGCAACATCCTGGCGCAGCTCGCCGACCAGCCGATGCGCGCGTTTCGCTACCGCGACAAAGGCCAGATGGCCACGATCGGCCGGCGCGCGGCCGTGTTCGACGCATTTGGCGTTCGCCTGAGTGGCTTCCTGGCATGGGCCGGCTGGCTGTTCGTGCACCTGATCGAGCTGATCGGCTTCCGCAACCGCGTGGTGGTGCTGGCAAACTGGGTGTATAACTACTTCACCTACGATCGCGGCGTGCGGCTGATCACCAGCGACGCTACGCGCAAGCAATAATGCCAATTGGTGGGGTTTGGGCGGCTTCGCCGCCCCGGCTATCTTTCTGTATTGCACTGCGTGGCTTCGCCACGCAGTATTTCTTTTCAGCGGCGCCGGGCGCCGCACAAGAAAACACAAGTAATCAAACGGGTTGGTATTAAAAGAAAGCCCGGCGCGGCCGAAGCTGCTCTGGCTTCGGCCGCGCCGGGAGTGAAGGTCAGGCCAACGCCCTATGGCACCGTCACCGTCCCCGGCACGCGGAACAGCCCCGGCGCGTTAGACGGGCCCATCAATACCAGACCATTGTAGGTACCAGCCGGCTTGCCGGCCGCGTTCCAGCTCACCGTGATCTCGGCTGAGCCGCCCGCCGGGATGGCGCTGGGCAGGCCGCTCACAGTCACGTCGCTACCCTGCACCGCGTCGACCGTCAGGTCGAACGGCGCCGTACCACCCGGCACATTGTAGCCGTGCACCAGAATGGTGTACTCGCCGTCGGCGGGGAAGGGGATCGACACGGCTTCGTCAGGCGTCGAGGAGGTGGAGCCCGCCACCAGATTGCCGTCCGCGTCGAGCACGAACAGGTCGATATCCAGCCCGGCGACATCGCTGGTGGTGCTGACATTTAGCTCGGCGCCGTGGCTGATGCTGATCTTCTTGACGAACGAAGCGGTGGTGTAGTCGTTCGGGTCGTCCTGCTTCGCCGTCTCGCTGGTGGTTGCCGGCTGGCTCAGGCCGAAGCCATCGGCCACGAAGTTGTTGAGCGCCAGCTCGCTCTTGAGCGTAACCGTCGCCGAGCCCGTGCCCGCACCGCCGTCGACTGCGGCCGGGTTGAGGTTGGCCAGGCCCACCTGAGCCGCGAACGGCTCGTCGAGCTGGCTGCCGTCGACGCGCACCTGGTGCAGCAGAATGCCGTGCAGACCCTCCTGGGCCGGCGCGGCGATCAGGTCGTTCGGCCCGCCCGACGATGTCTGGTAGGCCCAGCGACCGCTGCCGACGTAGGTATTCGTGCTGTTGCCCACCGGCGCGAGCGTGTACGGCCCGTAGAAGTCGGGCGCGCCGGGGAAGCTCGAGAACGGCGAGGTGCAGCCAAAGCCATTGCTGTAGCAATCGGGCGTCGGCCCAAGCACGATCGTGTCGATATCGGATTTCGCGCCGGCCCAGCTGTTGTTCACCAGCAGGTACGAGCTACCCGAGGCCGGCAGATCGCTGCTCTGCACGTCCGTCCAGAAGAAGCGCCAGTCGCCCGACTCGGCGCGCCAGGTGTAGTCGGTATAGCCGAACAGCGCGCTGTTATCGTACAGCTGCGGCCCAACCGCCGACTGCGCGCCGCCGATGTTGAAGCTCGTGCCCTGCGCGGCCACGGCCACCGTCACCGGGATCAGCACCTCTTCGTCGCCCTTGTGGCCCTTGTAGCTAGCGGCGATCGAGCCCTCGTACATGCCGTAGGGCGTGTTCGCGGGGATGCTGATCGTGGCATCGAACGTCGCCTTGCCGCGCGCCGGGATGGTGAGGCTGCGCTTGCCGAACGACGCCCACGGCCAGCTCACCTGCTTCCAGAACGACGCCTCGACCTTCAGGTCGGTATTCGGCACGCTGGCGGGCCGCGACGAGTGGCGGAACGAGAGCAGGATACCGTCGGCCTTGCGCTTGAGCGGGCTGCCGACGCGCGCCTGCTGGGTTGGGCCGGTGTTGTAGCCGTAGCTAAAGCGCACGAACTCCTCGGGCTCCATCTCCGAGCCGGTGAGATTGCCCTGGTCGTCGTAGGTCAGGTCGACCTTGCCGTTGCTGTTGGCGTCGTTCCAGAACTTGCCATCCTTGTTCAGGTCGGTCCAGTTCAGCAGGTGGATGCGCCAGTTGTTGAACACCGCGCCCCCGCCGAGGCTGCCGCTGGGGTTGAACTCGCTGTAGGGGTACGCCTCGCGCACCTGCAGCAGGTCGGTGCCGGCCGGGATGTCCTGGTCGATCCGCCGCACGTAGTCGGGGTTGACGAAGTCGCCGTGGTCGAGCGACGCGTCGAGCGAGCGGAATGAGTAGTCCTTGGTGCCGATCTGCTTGAACCAGCGCGCGTCGAGGTCGATCTTGATCGGCTTGTTGCTCGGGTTCCACAGCGTAAATGTCTGGGTGTCCGAGCCGCCGGGCTTGATGATATTCGTGAACCCGCCGTACTCCTTGCCGCGGTAGTCGCCCGCCGTCCACTCGGCCGGTGTGGCGTACGCGCCCGAGCGGCCGCCGGCCACGTCGGTACCCTCGTCGGCATTCACCAGGCCGGCGCCCTGCGACCACACATCGTGGTTCGAGTCGCGGGCCGAGCCCATCAGCAGCGCGCGCGACTGATCGAACGTCGGCCAGCTGCCGGTGCGCTGCTTCCAGGCCTGAACGATCAGCGCCAGGTTGCCTGCCGCCACCGGGGTAGCCATCGAGGTGCCGCCAAAGTCGGCGGTGGCGATCGATCCATCAAGAATGCTGTTCAGCGGGATCGAGCCGACGCCAAACGCGCCGGTGGCGAGCACGTCGGGGCCGTTGGTGTTGTTCGCGCCGGGGCCGCGGTTCGACCACGACATCGCGTCGCCGCCGACGATCTGCTTGGCCGAGGCGATCGGCTCAAACGCGCCGATGTCGTCGTAGAGCGTCGAGGCGCCGACGCTGATCACGTTCGGGCCCGAGGGCGGCGTGATCGTGCCGTAGCCGGCCGCGCCATTGCCGGTGGAGCGCAGGATGGTGGTGTTCGGCGCGATCACGCGGTTGATCAGGTCGATCAGCCGCGACGTGCCATCCCAGCCGTCGTTGTCGGTGCCGCTGTAGCCCCACGAGTCGCTGACGATCTGCACATCGTCGCCGGTGCCAGGCTCGCCATCGTAGCCCAGGCCGGCGTAGATGTAGGCATCCTCGACATACGGCGTCGCGTAGGTGTCGCCATTCTGCACCGTCTCCACATCTTTGCCGGGGCCAAGCACAAGGCCCTTGCCCTTGGCCTGCGGCGGGCCGTCGGTGTAGTAGATCGAGCCGCGCACGCGACCCTGGCCCACCGCCACCGAGGTGCAGCCCATGCCGTGGTCGCCGCCAGCGCCGAGGAAGTCCATCACGTGGAACGCCACCAGGTCGCCCGGGCCGTAGGCATTGCCCGGCACGCCCCAGTACCAGTCGAGCGTCGGCACGGCGGTGGCGCCGTCGGAGATGAAGTACACCAGGCCGCCCGAGACGTCGTTCAGGCCGTCGTTGTTATAGTCGAGGCAGGCGGCTTCGTGGCGGCGGAAGCGCCGGTCGAGCGTGGCCGGCTTGTCGTCGGTGAAGTCGAAGTTGTAGTTCAGGTCGACATACACGCGATCGTAGACGCCGGCTTGCTTCGAGTCGACAACCAGCACCGCCGCGCGCTCGCCATCGACGGCGCTGCCATCGCCGAACGCGCCGCTGAGCAGGCTGGCGTCGGTCGAGAGGGCGACGTCGGGGTGCGAGCCGATATGGTACACGCCGCTCTTGCTGCCGGGCGGCAGCTTGTAGGTGTGCGCGGCCTCCGCGCCGAGCGGCTGGTATGCCGCGCTGCTGCCGCTTACCTTGGTCGAGGTATCGACGAAATCGGCCTGGCCGTCGGCCACAAACGACGTGCCGAGGTAGAAGTCGGCCGCAGCGTAGAACGACGAGATCGAGTCGAACATCTCGGGCAGGCCGTTGTAGGGCGAGCTCTTATCGTTGATATACGCCCATGTGCCGTACAGGTCGGGGTGGCAGTAGTCGGCGCCCGAGTCGTCGACCATCAGGCGCACGCCGGCGCCGGTGTAGCCTTTATCCCAGGCCTGCTTCGAGCCATGGATGGCGCGGCCGGTGTCGTACCAGCCATCGGGCGCCGGGCCGATGCTCGGCTGCTTGTTGATCGCCGGCTTGAGCTTGAGCGCCCGGTTCAGCGACGGCGCCTCGGGGTCGGGCGGCACGGGGCGCTGGATCAGCGACTCGGGGCGCTGCAGGTACAGCACGCCGTCGAGCGCGGCGAGCTTGAGGATGCCGGCGGGCGAGGCCAGGCCATACGCCACCGTGCCGCCGGTCGGGTCGACAAATGGGCGCGCGAACCAGCGGCTGGTGTAGGCGCTCAGGCTGGTGCCGGCCTTGATCCGCGCGACAAACCCGATCTGGCTAGGCGCGGTGCGGTTGGTCTGCGCCGCGCGGTTGGCGCTAGCGATATCGTTGAGGAGGTTTGGATGAATCTTCGTGCGCGGGTCGGGCCGGGCGGCCGGCGACGACGCGGCGCTTGGGTAGTGCGCGAGCGCGGCCGGCTGGAACGCCAGCATCGCGCTGAGCAGCAGCGCCAGGCTCAGCAGCCTGTGCGCAAGCCGGTGTTTGGCTATTGTCATACCAGAAGCTCCCTCCTACGTTTCGAACATGATCAACATGCCGAAGGCGGCCGTAGCCGCGGCGACACGTGCGCGAAGCATTGAACGCGCTACAGCCATGGGCGCCGCGCGGCAGGGCCGGGCGAGGGCAGGCTGCGGCAAACGTGCACGGCTTGTCGCACTGGCTAGGTTGAGGTTCTCTTCTCTGCGTCGAGCGAAGTTCCGGGTGCTCTGGCTTGCTAGGATGGGCGGGCGGGTTCGAGGAGTAATGTGAGACGCATGCTGAAACGTTGCAACGCCGGCTCGCTATTGTTATAGCGGTGGCCTCCTTTCGTTACGCGGCACGCGAGACAATGCAAAACCAGCCGCCTCTTGATCGGTTCAGAGGGGCCGTCGATGCCCGGCATGTGCCGGCGTAGCTCTATTAACATTCGTATAACTTCCCCTCTATCATACTTAGTATGTCAAGGCTTTCTTTCGCGCGCGCCTGGCCTTGTCAACCGCGTTTTAACCCATCGCAATGCGATAAATCGGTTGCCTCGCGCCAAAAAATCGGCGCGCCTAGATGAAAAAAGATTTATCCACATAGAAACGTACAGCAATGCGCTATTCCGGTGGTTTTACAGCCGAAGCCGAAGGCCGAGCGCGCCAGCTGCGTAGGTTCTACAGGCGTTGCACGAGCCCTGGCAATCACCACTCTTGGATTGCCGCACATGCATGCCTGTGCTACAATAGCCGCATTTGCAGGCCATAAGCGGCGATCTTCAGAAGGCGGCGAGCGGTGCAGAGCATCAGCGAGATTCTTCAGACGATTGCCCGGCAGCGTGGGCGCGGCGACGCAACCCCGCTGCTTGCATTTGTGGCGCTTGAGGGCACGAACGGCGAGCGGATCGCGCACCTGCCAATCGACGCCGAGCTGGCTCAGGCCTGGGTTGCGCTCACCGGCGAGCCGTTCCGGCCACATCAGGCCCACGCGCTCACGGCGCTGCGCCGCGGCGAGCCGGTGGCCCTGCGCGCAGCCAACGCCGATGTCGCGCTCACCGCGTACCTGCTGCTCTACGCCACACTGCTGGCCGAGCCATCCGCCACCGCGCTCATCCTTGCGCCCGACGACCTCGTGGTGCAGTCGGCGTGGGCCAGCATCGCCCAGCTCAACCAGGATCTGCCGCGCGCCATGCAGCTTAACGCGCTGCCGCTCGGCCCAAACCGCCGGCCCGACGCGCTGGCCCGCGCGGTGGTGGCCGCGCCGGCAGGGCTGCACGCGCGGCTGCTGCGCCACCACGACCGCGGCTGGGCCGGCTTCTGGGCGCGGCTGCGGCTGGTGCTGCTGCCCGATGTTCAGCAGTTCACTGGCGTGGCCGCCGCGCACCTGGCCGACTTGCTATTCCGCGCGCAGCGCGTGGCCACGCTGCACGGCGGGCACGCCCCCGGCCTGCTGGCCACCCTGCACGATGTCGCCGATGCCGACACGGTGCTGGGAGGCATGCTCGGCCAGCCCTGGCGCGTGGTGGCGGCCGACGACGGGCCGCGCGCCCCTTCGGCGCTGGCGGTGTGGCGCGGCGGGGCCGGCTGGCGGCGCGACGTGACCGAGCTAGCCACGACGTTTCAGCGCCAGGGCTACCAGGTGCATATCGTCTGCCGGCCGCTCGAGCGCCCGCTGCTGGCGCCGATTATTGGCGACCTGCCGCGCGTAACGTTCGGCCCCGAGCTTGCGCCGGCGCAAGTGCTGATCGCCGCAGGCTTTCCGGCCGGCCACAGCGCGCTGCGGCGCATGCTGCGCGCCGGCAGCCAGGCAGTGGTGCTGGTGCTCGGCGAGCTGCCGCACGAGCAGGCGCTCACGCGCCAGGCTCAGCAGATCGCCAGCGCGCCCGCCAGCAGCTGGGTCGCCCCCAGCGCCAATGCCTACATCCTGGCCAGCCACGTGCTGTGCGCCGCCAGCGAGCTGCCGCTCACCGAAGCCGAGGCCGCCGCCTGGGGCGTGCACGATATCGTCGAGCGGCTGGTGGGCCAGGGCCAGCTTGTCGATCTGCCCGACCCCGAGGTAGCCTGGAAGCCGACTGCCGCCGCCGACGACCCGTACGCCGAGTGGAGCGTGCGCTCGCCCAGCGGCGCGGCGCTGCTGGCGCGCAACGAGCAATCGCAGATCCTCGGCACCGTCGAGCCCGATATCTACGATCGCTGGGCCTTCCCCAACGCCGCGCTGCCGCCCGGCGCCGGCGGCTTCAAGGTGATGGCGCGCAACGAAGACACCGGCGCGCTGACGCTGCGGCTCGACGGCAGTGGGCGGCGCACCTACCCGCTGCGGCGCTGCACCGTCGCCGTGCGCGACACGCGCGACACGCGCGCGATGGTCGGCAATCGCACGCTCAGCTGGGGCCGCGTGGTGGTGTCTGAAGAGATCTACGGCTACCGCGAGGCCTCCAGCAGCGGCGCGCCGGCCGATGTGGCGCTGGCAAACAAGCTGAATACGCGCTGGGCCGCGCCGGCGTGCTGGTTCGACCTGCAGACGAACATCCCAGCGCAGGGCCAGTTTGTCGGCTGGAGCCTGGCGGCGGCGCTGCAGCTGCGCGCGCTGGCCGATCTCACCGATGTCGTGCCTTGCTACGATCCCGAGGCACGCCGGCTGTACCTGATCGACGCTCAGCCCGGCGGCAATGGTTTTTCGGCCTGGGCCTACGCCAACGCCGAGGAGCTGCTGCCGCTAGCCTACGACGTGGCGCTGGCCTGCCGCGGCGACCCGCTGCTCGAGCCGCTGTGCCGCGTCGATATGGACTGGCTGCTGATCTTGCTGGGCCGCACTGCGCCCGAGCCACCCGCCCCACAGCCGCGCGAGGATCCGCCCGCGCCGGCGCGCCGGCCCGCCCGCCAGATCGAGTATGTCGAAGCGCCTGAGCCGCCACCGCCCGAGCCGCCGCCACCGCCCGAGCCGGCCCGCCCGCCACAGGGCCAGCGGCCGATGCCGCTGTGGGACGCGATCGAGCCGCTCGACGAGCCGCGCCCGAATGTCTCGCCGCGCCCGAATGCCCCGCCGCCACGCCAGCGCGACGAGCCACGCCCGAATGCTCCGCCGCCACGCGAGCCGGCCCCGCCGCCGCGCCAGCGCGACGAGCCGCCTGCGCGCATGCCGCAGCCGCCCGCGCGCGAAGACGACGCCGCGCCCGACCCACAGGCGCTGATCGAGCGGCTGCGCCGCCAGCGCCAGCAGCGCGAAGCCCAGCTCGGCCTCGCGCGCGAGCGGGCACCCCAACCCCACCAGGCCTCGTTCGCCGTCGAGCAGCGCTTCGCCGCCGGCGACCGGGTGTTCTGCCTACCTTACGGCGATGGCGAAGTGCGCGACAGCCGCGTCGAAGACGGCCGCGAGCTGCTTACCGTCGCCTTCCCCGACCTCGGCGAGCTGACGATCGACCCGATGATCAACCTGGTGCGCAAGCTCGACGCACCGGCCCCCGACGACGACTTGCTCTGATCACACCTGCTGCGCCCCTTCCCACGTTTGACAACCTGTTTGCTTCAGCATACAATTAGCATACTAACTATTTGATGCTTCTCTTTCTTTTGTGCTCAGATTTTGGCGCAAAGCGCTAAAATCTGAGCACTATCCATGAAAAAGTACCGCTCTGCCGAGGGCTGAGGGTGCCAGCTGCATAAGTCCTAGAAAGGCTCTGGTATGCGCACCGCACGGATCTGGCCGATCGCGAAAAAAGAGTTCTACCAGATGCTGCGCGATCGGCGCACGCTGATCTTCATTCTGATGACCCCGCTGCTGCAGCTGCTGGTGATCGGCTACGCCACCAGCGGCCAGATCAAAAACATCTCGCTGGCAATCGTCGACCAGAGCAACACCGCCGATAGCCGCGCGCTCATCCAGGCGTACATGGCCTCGGGCCAGTTCGTGCCCGGCCCGGTCGCCAGCTCGCTGGCCGAAGCCAAGCAGGTGATCGACCGCGGCGACGCGCGCGCGGCGATCGTCATCCCGGCCGAGTTCGGCCGCGACCTGGGCAAGGGCCAGCCGGCCGAGGTGGCGTTCCTTGTCGATGGCTCCGAGCCGAACACTGCCAACACGATCATCGCGGCGTCGCAGCTGATCGGCCAGGCCCAATCGGCGCGGGTGCTGCCGCAGCGCCTGGCCGCGCGCCAGCCGGCGCTCGACGTGCGCACGCGGGTGCTGTACAACCCGCAGCTCTCGGGCACGAACTACCAGATCCCGGCGCTGATCGGCCTGATCCTGCAGCTCACCACGCTGAACCTTACGTCCGAGGCGATCGTGCGCGAGCGCGAGACCGGCACCATGGAGCAGCTGATCGTCACGCCGGTGCGGCCGATCGAGCTGATCATCGGCAAGCTCATCCCGTACGCCTGCGCCAGCATGTGCACCTCGCTGCTGGTGTTTGTCGCCGGGCTGCTGCTGTTCCAGATCCCGTTCAATGGCAGCCTGCTGCTGCTGTTCGGCTTTATGCTGCTGTTTCTGCTGGTGCCGCTGGGCATCGGGCTGTGGATCTCGGCGATCTCGACCACCTACCGCCAGGCCCAGGCGCTCAACCTGCTGTTCCTGCTGCCCGGCTTCCTGCTCTCGGGCAACTTCTTCCCGATCGAGTCGATGCCGCGCCTGCTGCAGTACGTGACGTACCTGGTGCCGCTGCGCTACTTCCTGCCGGTGCTGCGCGGGATCTTCCTGAAGGGCATCGGCTGGGCCGAGCTGTGGCCGCAGGCGCTGGCGCTGGCGCTGTGGGCGGCGTTCTTTATGTACCTGGCCAGCTCGCGCTTCAAGAAAACGCTGGGCTAGCTCTTTTTGCCTGCGGTAGCAGCGGTACTCTTCTCCGCATCGTGTGCGGTTGTTCGGCGCTCCGCGCGAAACAACCGCACACAGAAAACAAATACCATTAGGAGTAGCTGTATGAACCGACGCAGACTCATCCCGATTGTCATAGTTGTCGCGCTAATCGCCGGAGGGCTCTACTATACGCTCGGGCGCGCCTCGGGCGCGGCGAATAGCAGCCGCACCTTTTCTGGCACGATCGAGGCCGACCAGGTCGACCTGACCAGCGAGGTCAGCGGCGTGGTCGAGCAGGTGGCCGACGAGGGCGCGCAGGTGAAGGCCGGCGATACGCTGGTCGTGCTCAACACCGATCTGCTCCAGGCCCAGCTGGCCCAGGCCCAAGCGGCCGCGCAGGCCGCCGAGGCCAACCTGGCGCTCGCGAATGCCGGCTCGCGCGAGCAGGACCTGGCGCAGGCGCAGGCCGCGCTCGACCAGGCGCAGGCCCAGCGCGACGGCGCGGCGCGCGCCTGGCAGAACGCTCAGGCCAGCACCGCCGTGACGCAGGCGCTGACGCTGCAGGAGGCCGCCGGCCGCAGCTACGCCGACGCGCTGAAGACGCTGAACAACCCGCAGGAGCTCGATACCCAGGTGGTGCAGGCGACCAGTGCGCGCGATTCGGCCCAGGCCGCGCAGGCGCAGGCCCAGCTGAACGCCCAGGCGAGCCGCGACCGGCTCTCGCTGGCCAAGACCCAGGCCCAGGCCCAGCTGCAGCAGGCCGCGCAGGCGCTCACCCAGGCCCAGGCGCGCTACGCCCAGGCGAAACAGTACTGGGAAACCGCGCACGACACCGGCAACGACCCGGTGGTGCCGAATGTCACTACCACCACCGGCAAGAAGACGCCAAACACGCTCAGCGACGGCCAGCTGGCCAGCTACTACAGCCAGTTCGTGCAGGCCGAGGCGGCCATGCACCAGGCCGAGCAGGCGCTGACCAGCGCGCAGGCCGCCGCCGAGAACGCGCGCCAGGCCGAAATAACCGGCGTGCAGGCCGCCGACGAGCAGCTGCAGGCCGCGCAGACCGGGCTGGCCAATGCGCAGCGCGCGCTCGACCACACGCTGGCCATCCGCGCCAACCCGCAGCAGATCAAGGCCAGCGCCGACAGCGCGCTCAGCCAGCTGAACACCGCCAAGGCGAATGTCGAGGCCGCCCGGCTGCAGAGGCAATCGGCGATCGATAGCACCTACGCGCAGCTGCAGGCCGCCGACGCCGCGCTGGCCCAGGCGCGCGCCAAAAACGACCTGGCGCGCGCCGGGTCGCGCAAGGAGCAGATCCTGGTTGCCCAGGCCCAGGCCGCCCAGGCCAAAGCCCAGGTGCAGCAGCTGATGATCCAGATCAGCAAAGCGACGATCAAGGCGCCCGCCGACGGCATTGTGCAGGAGAAGGTGATCAACAAGGGCGAGCTGGCATCGCCCGGCAATATTCTGCTGAAGCTTGGCTCGCTGGGCACGGTGAAGCTGACGATCTACGTGCCCGAGGATCGCATTGGCGCGCTGCACGTCAACCAGGGCGTCAGCGCCAGCGTCACCGTCGACAGCTTCGCCGGCCGCACGTTCGCCGGCACGATCAGCTATATCGCGCCGCAGGCCGAGTTCACGCCGCGCAACGTGCAGACCAAAGAGGAGCGCGCTACCACGGTCTTCCCGGTGCGGATCGAGCTGCCCAACCCCAACGGCGATCTGAAGCCCGGCATGGCCGCCGATGCCACGATCAACTAGCATATCGAGCCATACGCGCGGGCGCGGCATAGCGCGCCCGCACAGATAGAGCCGCGCAAGCACATGAACGAAACCTACGCAATTATTGCCGACGGGCTGCACAAGCAGTTTGGCGGGCGCGTGGCCGTGCACGACGTGGCGCTGCGCGTGCCGCGCGGCCAGATCTACGGGCTGATCGGCCCCGACGGCGCGGGCAAAACCACCACCATGCGCATGCTCTGCGGCGTGCTTGAGCTCGGCGGCGGCAGCGCCACCGTGGCCGGGTTCGACCTGCGGCACAACCGCGAGGCGGTGAAAGAGCGGATTGGCTACATGTCGCAGCGCTTCTCGCTGTACCCCGACCTGACGGTGCTCGAGAACCTGACCTTCTTCGCCGACCTGTTCGAGGTGCCGCGCGCCGAGCGCGCCCGGCTGGTGCCGTACCTGCTCGAGTTCAGCGACCTTACCGCGTTTCAGCAGCGGCCCGCCGGCCTGCTCTCGGGCGGCATGAAGCAGAAGCTCGCGCTCGCGTGCACGCTCATCCACAAGCCCGAGGTGCTGTTCCTCGACGAGCCGACCACCGGCGTCGACCCGGTGGCGCGGCGCGAGTTCTGGCGCATCCTGTACGGCCTGCGCAAAGACGGCGTGACGGTGCTGGTGTCGACGCCGTATATGGACGAGGCGGCGCGCTGCCAGACGGTGGCGTTTATGTCGCAGGGGCGCGTGCTGGTGGCCGACGAGCCGCGCAACCTGCAGCAGCAGCTGCCCGAGGCCGTGCTCGAGCTGCGCGCGCAGCCGCTCGAGCAGGCGCGCACGATCGCGCGCGCGGCCGCCGGCGTGGCCGCCGTGCAGGTGTTCGGCACCACGCTGCATATCCTCACCGACCAGCCCGACGCCGCCGAGGCGGCGCTGGCCGCGAGCCTGGCGGCCGGCGGGATCGCCGTGGCCAGCCTGCGCCGCATTCTGCCGTCGGTCGAAGACGTGTTTGTATCGATGACCCAGCACCAGGGCGACGCCAATGATTGAAACCCAGCCGCACGCCGTCGAGGTTCACGAGCTTACGCGCGCCTTCGGCAGCTTCATCGCCGTCGATCACGTCTCGTTCGACGTGGCGCCCGGCGAGATCTTCGGCTACCTCGGGCCAAACGGCTCGGGCAAAAGCACCACCATCCGCATGCTCTGCGGCCTGCTGACGCCCACCAGCGGCACGGCGCGCGTGCTCGGCTACGACATCGCCAGCCAGCCCGAGGCGATCAAGCAGCGCATCGGCTACATGTCGCAGCGCTTCTCGCTGTACAACGACCTGACGGTTCAGGAGAACCTGGAGTTCTACGCGAACATCTACGAGCTGCCGCGCGCGAGCCAGCGCCAGCGCATCTCCGAGCTGATCGCCATGGCCAACCTCACCGGGCGCGAGCGCGAGCAGGTGGCGAATCTTTCGGGCGGCTGGAAGCAGCGCCTGGCGCTTGGCAGCGCGATCGTCCACCGGCCCAAGATGCTGTTCCTCGACGAGCCAACCGGCGGCGTCGACCCGGTGTCGCGGCGCGATTTCTGGGATCTGATCTACACGCTGGCCCAGCAGGGCACCACGATCTTCGTGACCACGCACTACATGGACGAGGCCGAGCGCTGCCAGCGCATCGGCTTTATGTACAACAGCAAGCTGATCGCGCTGGGCAGCCCCGACGAGCTGAAGCACAGCGCGATGCAGGGCGAGCTGCTCGAGATCGCGCTGCAGCCGGCCTATCGCGGCACCGCCCTGCTCGACACGCTGGAGCTTCTCGACCAGCTCGAGGGCGTGCTCGAGGCCGCGCCATACGGCGACTTGATCCACGTGGTTGTGCCTAGCGCGCAGGCCGCCATCCCGCAGGTGCGCGCGCGCCTAGCCGGCCAGGGCATCGACGTCGAGTCGATCGCGCCGATCGAGCCGTCGCTCGAGGACGTGTTCATCTCGCTGGTGCTGGCGCGCCAGCAGGCCGAGCGCGCGGCGGCCGGCGCGCTCCGCAGCGAGCTGCGCGGCCCAGCCTGACACACGCCCCCCGCCAGCGCCGGTACCGTGGCAGCCCACTTGCTGAAGCTCGGGCAGCGGCGCACACACCAGCACTTGAAGCAAAGGAGAACAACGGTGGAATTCACGCATCTTGGGCGCACCGGCCTGCAGGTGAGCCGGCTGTGCCTCGGCACCATGAACTTTGGCCCGCAGACCAACGAGGCCGACAGCTTCGCGATCATGGATCGCGCGCTCGAGCTGGGCATCAACTTCTTCGACACCGCCAACCGCTACGGCGGCAGCCTCGGCGTAGGCGCCACCGAGCAGATCATCGGCCGCTGGCTGGCGCAGGGCGGCCAGCGCGAGCAGATCGTGCTGGCCACCAAGGTGTTTGGCCCCATGGGCGACGGCCGCAACGATCGCGGGCTCTCGGCCTACCATATTCGCCGCGCCTGCGAAGACAGCCTGCGCCGCCTCCAGACCGACCACATCGACCTGTACCAGATGCACCACGTCGAGCGCAGCACGCCCTGGGAAGAGATCTGGCAGGCGATGGAGCAGCTGGTGCGCGAGGGCAAGGTGCTCTACGTCGGCAGCAGTAATTTCGCGGGCTGGGATATCGCTACCGCGCAGTGCAGCGCCAGCGCGCGCCACTTCATGGGCCTCGTCTCCGAGCAGAGCATCTACAATCTGAACGCCCGCACGATCGAGCTCGAGGTCATCCCGGCCTGCCGCCACTACGGCCTCGGCCTGATACCCTGGAGCCCGCTGGCCGGCGGCCTGCTTGGCGGCGCGCTCGCGAAAGCCAGCGGCGGCCGGCGCGCGAGCGAGCAGGCCCAGAAGAATATCGAGCAGAACCGCGCCAAGCTCGAGGCCTACGAGCGCTTCTGCGGCGATCTGGGCGAGCAGCCGGCCGATGTCGCGCTGGCCTGGCTGCTGCACAACCCGGCGGTGACGGCGCCGATCATCGGGCCGCGCACCCTCGACCAGCTGAACGGCAGCCTGCGCGCGCTCGAGATCCGGCTCGCCGACGAGCAGCTCGCCCAGCTCGACCAGATCTGGCCCGGCCCCGGCGGCGAGGCGCCAAAAGCCTACGCCTGGTAGCACGGCTGCCCGGCATCTACGGAGAATGCAATGCACTATCGAACATTCGGCCGGCTCGGCTGGCAGGTCAGCGAGATCGGCTACGGCATGTGGGGCATGGGCGGCTGGACCGAATCGGACGACGCCGAGTCGCGCCAGGCGCTGCAGCTGTCGGCCGACCTCGGCTGCACATTTTTCGACACCGCCTGGGGCTACGGCGCCGGCCACAGCGAGGGGCTGCTCGGCGACCTGGTGCGCGCCAACCCCGGCAAAAAGCTGTACACCGCCACCAAAATACCGCCCAAAAACTTCACCTGGCCGTCGCGCCGCGGCTTTACGCTCGACGAGACATTTCCGCCAGATCACATCCGCGAGTTCACCGAGAAGAGCCTGGCCAACCTCGGCCTGCCGCGCGTCGACCTGATGCAGTTCCACGTCTGGGAAGATGCCTGGGCGCGCGACGAGCGCTGGCAGCGCGCGGTGGACGACCTGAAGCGCGAGGGCCTGATCGGCGGCATTGGCATAAGCATCAACCGCTGGGAGCCGTGGAACGCGCTCGAGACGCTGCGCACCGGCCAGATCGACGCGGTGCAGGTGATCTACAATATCTTCGACCAGGCCCCCGAAGACGAGCTGTTCCCGCTGTGCCAGGAGCTGAATATCGGCGTGATCGCGCGCGTGCCCTTCGACGAAGGCTCGCTCACCGGCACGCTCACCAAGAGCACGCGCTGGCCCGAGGGCGACTGGCGCAATAGCTACTTTGTGCCCGAGAACCTGGCCGCCAGCGTCGACCGCGCCGACGCGCTGAAGCCGCTGGTGCCCGCGGGCGCGACGCTGCCCGACATGGCGCTGCGCTTCATCCTGCACCACCCGGCGGTCAGCACGATCATCCCGGGGATGCGCAAGCCGCGCAATGTGCGCGCGAATATCGCGGCCAGCGATGGCGTGGGCTTGCCCGCCGACCTGCTGCGCCAGCTGCGCGCCCACCGCTGGGACCGCGAGCCGACCGAGTGGTCGCAGTAGCTCGCCGCGCGGCGGGGCGGCGCTCGCGCCGTCCCGCCGCCTGACCGCGCCGCCCCGCCCGCAGACCGATCGGCTCGGCCTTTTGGCCGATTTTCGCCCCACCCCCACGCGCAAGCCGCAAGATCGCGGAACACCCCTCGTTCAACCAAACGTCTATCGCATGACGGTACGCTCGCGCGGGCGCGAATGGCGCGCTCGCGAGCACCCATGGTACGAGGGAACAATGAACCGCAGCATTGCCCGCCTGCTCGGCGGAATCGTTATTCTTGGCGCGATCCTGGCCGGCTGCACGGCTGGCCCCGCGCCCGACGCCGGCCAGCCCACGCCGGCCGCCACCGCGCCGGCCACGCCGGCGCCCGCAACCGCAACCGCCGCGCGCCCAACCGCAACCGCCGGCACAGCCGGCCAGCCCACGGCCGCGCCGGCCACACCTGCCACGCCGGCGTTCGCCTTCGCGCCGCAAAACGGCGGCGCGGGCACGCGCGTCGCGCTGAACGGCTGGAACTTCGCGCCGGGCCAGCCGGTGGCCATTCGCCTGGGCATGCCTCAGCCCACCGGCGAGGTGCTCGCCAGCGCTTTCGCCGACGCCGGCGGCAGCTGGAGCGCCACGCTGGTGATGCCCGACCGGCTGCCCTCGGGCGAGCTGATCACCCGGCGCGACCTGATGCTGGTGGCCATGAGCGACGCCAACGTCGCGCTCGCCAGCGCGCCGTTCGCCTTCGAGCCGGCCAGCATCCCACCGCGCGAAGAGGCCCCACAGCTGGTGCGCTCGCTGCTGAGCGCCTACGCCAGCGGCGGCGACATCGCGGCGTTTCTCAGCGCCGACCTGCGCGCGCGCCTGGCGCGCGGCGAGCCGGCCACGCGCCTGCTGAGCCTGCCGCCCGGCGCGCTCCGGTCGTTCGACGTAAGCGCGCCGCTCGATCGCCCGGCCGACGCGCTGTTCATCCCCGCGCAGCTCACGTACGACGCCAGCCAGGAGCGCCGCGAGTTCACCGTGGTGCTCGAGGCCGGCAGCTGGCGCGTCGCAGGATCCAGCCTGCCGCTCGACGCGCCCACCCCCGACCCGGCCGACCAGGCGATTCACACCGCGCTGACGGCCGACCTGAACGGCGACGGCGTGGACGAGACGATCACCTACCGCACCGGGCGCGCCCGGCTCAGCCCGCCGATCGACCACAGCAACCCGAACATTGCGGCGGTCGTCGTGGCCGAGGAGCTGTTTGTGACGCAGGGCGCCGTGCCTGGCGGCCGCACGCTGCTCTACCTCAACCCGATAGCCCTGAACTCCGAGAGCCAGCGCCTGCTGCTGATGGGGCAGGAGAACGCGCCCAACCCCGGCTTCGTGGTGGTAATCTACGGCGGCGCCAACCACAGCTACTACATCACGCCACTCGGCGGCGACGGCATGCCGAGCGGCCAGGCGGTGCGGGCAGTGTGGGACGCGCAGCAGGGCGCGTATGTGCTAGGCTAGAACGCCGACCGCCGAACGCTTGCCACGAAGGCAACTCCAAACCGCACACCCTTTGCGTCTTCGTGTCTTTGTGGCGATTTCCGAGCCCAGCCCCGCCGAACGCTTGCCACGAAGGCGCGAAGCCACGAAGGCAACTCCAAACCGCACACCCTTTGCGTCTTCGTGCCTTTGTGGCGATTTCCGAGCCTAGTAGCCCCACGCGCCACTTGACACTCGCCGAGGCTGTGGTGTATTGTGGTGCGCCACCGCATCGCTAGCCGGCCTCAACGGAGAGGAAAGCCATGAAACGCGAGATCCGCGCCCCGCGCGGCACGCAGCTGAGCTGCAAGAACTGGCAGATCGAAGCCGCGTACCGCATGCTCCAGAACAACCTCGACCCGCAGGTAGCCTTCGACCCCGATAACCTGATTGTCTACGGCGGGCGCGGCCGCGCCGCCCGCAGCTGGCAGGCCTTTGACGCCATCCTCGCGGCGCTGCGCGCGCTCGACCCCGACGAGACGCTGCTCGTGCAGTCGGGCAAGCCGGTTGCGGTGTTCCGCACCCACGCCGACGCGCCGCGCGTGCTGCTGGCCAACAGCAACATCGTGCCGCACTGGGCCACGCAGGCGAACTTCGACCGCTGGGAGCGCGAGGGCCTGATCATGTACGGCCAGATGACCGCCGGCAGCTGGATCTACATCGGCACGCAGGGCATCCTGCAGGGCACCTACGAGACCTTCGGCGCGCTTGCGCGCCAGCACGGCTGGGGCACGCTCAAGGGCAAGCTGGTGCTCACGGCCGGCCTGGGCGAGATGGGCGGCGCACAGCCGCTGGCGATCACCATGAACGGCGGCGTGGGCGTGCTGGTCGAGATCGACCGCTGGCGCGCCGAGCGCCGCCTGGCGCTGCGCCAGGTCGACGCGATCTGCGACGACCTCGAGGACGCCATGAGCCAGGCCGAGGCTGCGCGCGCCGCCGGCCGCCCGCTCTCGATCGCGCTGATCGGCAACGCCGCCGAGCTGCTGCCCGAGCTGCTGGCGCGCGGCGTGGTGCCCGACGTGGTGACCGACCAGACCAGCGCGCACGATGTGCTGTACGGCTATATCCCCGCCGGCCTCTCGCTCGAGGCCGCCGCCGAGCTGCGCTCGCGCGACCAGGCCGAGTACGAGCGCCGCGCCATGGCCTCGATGGCGCGCCACGTCGAGACCATGCTCGAGTGGCAGCGCCGCGGCGCAGTGGTGTTCGACTATGGCAACAACCTACGCCAGCGCGCGCTCGACTACGGCGTGAAGAATGCCTTCGACTACCCCGGCTTCGTTCCGGCCTACATCCGCCCGCTGTTCTGCGAGGGCAAGGGCCCGTTCCGCTGGGTGGCGCTCTCGGGCGACCCCGAGGATATCTACGCGACCGACCGGGCGGTGGCCGAGCTGTTCCCCGAGAACGATCACCTGCGCCGCTGGCTGGCCATGGCGCGCGAGCAGGTGGCCTTCCAGGGCCTGCCGGCGCGGATCTGCTGGCTCGGCTACGGCGAGCGCGCGCGCGCCGGGCTGCGCTTCAACGAAATGGTGGCGAGCGGCGAGCTCAAGGCGCCGATCGTGATCGGCCGCGATCACCTCGACAGCGGGTCGGTGGCTTCGCCCAACCGCGAGACGGAGGCCATGCGCGACGGCTCCGACGCAATCGCCGACTGGCCGCTGCTGAACGCGCTGGTCAATGCCGTCGGCGGCGCGACCTGGGTGAGCATCCACCACGGCGGCGGCGTCGGCATCGGCTACAGCATTCACGCCGGCCAGGTGATCGTGGCCGACGGCACGCCCGAGGCCGCGCGCCGCCTCGAGCGCGTGCTGACGACCGACCCGGGCATGGGCGTGGTTCGCCACGCCGACGCCGGCTACCCCGAGGCGCTCGCGTTCGCCAGCGCCAACGGCGTGAAGATCCCCATGCTTGGGGAATGAAATGAACCACAGAGACACAGAGATAGTATATCTTTCTAACTCTGTGTCCTCCGTGCCTCTGTGGTGAAATACAATCCTCGGAGGGTGTGTGAACGTCGACCTGCTCATCCACAGCGCGGCCCAGCTGGTGACGTGCGCCAGCCCCGGCGGGCCGAAGCGCGGCGCGGCCATGCGCGACGTGGGGCTGATCGCCGGCGGCGCGGTTGCGGTGGACGCCGGCCGGATCGTGGCGGCCGGGCCGAGCGCCGAGCTGCGCGCCGCCTACACCGCCACGCGCGCGATCGACGCGTCGGGCAAAACCGTGTGCCCCGGCTTTACCGACCCGCACACCCACGTGGTGTTTGCGGGCGACCGGGTGGCCGAGTTCGAGCAGCGCATCGCCGGCGCCAGCTACATGCAGATCATGGCTGCGGGCGGCGGGATCGCCTTCACCACCCGCGCCACCCGCGCCGCCTCGGCCGAGCAGCTGGCCGCCGAGGCGCGCCCTCGCCTCGCCGCCATGCTGGCGCTGGGCACCACCACCGCCGAGTGCAAGAGCGGCTACGGCCTCGACACCGCCAGCGAGCTGCGCATCCTCCAGGCCATCGCCATGCTCGACCAGCAGCAGCCCGTCGAGCTGGTGCCGACGTTCATGGGCGCGCACGCGCTGCCGCCCGAGTACGCCGGCCGCCCCGACGAGTATATCGGCCTTGTGGTGAACGAGATGATCCCGGCGGCGGCCGAGTGGTACCATGGCTCGCACTTCGCGGCGCGCGGCACGCCGCTCTTCGCCGACGTGTTCTGCGAGCAGAATGCCTTCGACGTGGCTCAGTCGCGGCGAGTGCTGGAGGCGGCGCGCGCCGCCGGCATGCGGCTCAAGGCCCACGTCGACGAGTTCAGCGCGCTGGGCGGGCTGGACATGGCGCTCGAGCTCGGCGCCGTGTCGGTCGACCACCTCGACGCCACCGGGCCGGAGGGCATCGCGCGGCTGGCGCGCTCGGGCACGGTCGGCGTGGTGATCCCGGCGGTGAACTTCAACCTCGGCAGCGCGCACTTCGCCGACGCGCGCGCCATGGTCGACGCCGGTGCGGCAGTAGCGCTCACCACCGACATCAACCCCGGCTCGGCGCCCTGCCCGAGCATGCCGCTGGTGCTGGCGATCGCCTGCCGCTACCAGCGGCTGCTGCCGTCCGAGGCGCTGGCCGCCGCCACGATCAACGCGGCCCACGCGATCGGCCTGGGCGATCGCCTCGGCTCGATCGAGCCCGGCAAGCAGGCCGACCTGCTGGTGGTCGCCGCGCCCGACTACCGCCACCTGGCCTATCAGTTCGGCGGCAACCTTGTCGAGCGGGTGATCAAGCGGGGGCAGGTGTATTAAGTTCACCACAGAGGCGCGGAGGGCGCCGAGAAGCGGCGTAGACATATCTTTGGGGTAGTGGTTCGGGCGCGTAGCGCCGAACCACTACCCGGTTCGAACCCCGCTCCCAGCAGGGGAGCGGGGCAGGGGGTGAGGGGTATTTTGAACAGGCGATGCCTTTATAAGGAATAAGCATGAACATTCACGACGAAGTGATCCTCGACGGCGAGTCGCTCACATTCAGCCAGGTGCTGGCGGTGGCGTACGGCCGGCCGGGCCACCCGCGCGTGGCCCTCGGCGAAACCGCCCGCGCCAGGGTCGCGCGCGCGGCCGACGCGGTGCAGACGCTGCTGGCGCGCGGGACGATCGCCTACGGCATCACCACCGGCTTTGGCGCCTTCAAGGACCGGATCATCGCGCCCGAGCAGGTCGAGCTGCTGCAGCACAACATCCTGGTAAGCCACGCCGTCGGCGTCGGCGCGCCGTTCGACACGCCCACCACCCGCGCGATCATGCTCATCCGCGCGAACACGCTGGCGCGCGGCCACTCGGGCATCCGCCCGGCAACCCTGCAGCTGCTGCTCGACATGCTCAACGCCGGCGTGCACCCGATCATCCCCTGCAAGGGCTCGCTCGGCGCCAGCGGCGACCTCGCCCCGCTCGCGCATATGGCGCTGCCGCTGATCGGCCACGGCCAGGCCGAGCTGGCCGGCGAGACGCTGCCGGGCGACGCGGCGCTGCGCCGCGCCGGGCTTGCGCCGATCGCGCTGGCGGCCAAAGAGGGCCTGGCGCTCACCAATGGCACCGCCGTGATGTGCGCGCTTGGCGTGCTCGAGACCGCGCGCGCCGAGCGGTATAGCCAGACGGCCGACATCGCCGGGTGCCTGAGCCTCGAGGCGCTCAACGGCACCGACCTGGCCTTCGACGCGCGCATCCACGCGCTGCGGCCGTTCCCGCGCCAGCAGGAGTGCGCGCGCTACCTGCGCGGCCTGCTGCGCGGCAGCAGCCTCACCCGCGAGCACGCCTCGACCAACGTGCAGGACGCGTACACGCTGCGCTGCATCCCGCAGGTTCACGGCGCCGTGCGCGACGCGATCGCCTACGCGCGCTGGGTGTTCGAGATCGAGCTGAACGCCGTGACCGACAACCCGCTGCTGTTTATCGACGAGGCCAGCGGCGCGATCGACGTGCTCTCGGGCGGCAATTTCCACGGCGAGCCGCTGGCGATCGCCATGGACTACCTGGCCTTCGCGGTAAGCGAGCTTGGCAACATCGCCGAGCGCCGGCTGATGCGCCTGACCGACGACAACTCGAACACCCACGTGCTGCCGGCGTTCCTGACGCGCGAGGGCGGGCTGAACTCGGGCTTCATGATCTTGCAGTACACCGCAGCCGCGCTGGCCACCGAGAACAAGGTGCTGGCGCACCCCGCCAGCGTCGACACCATCCCCACCTCGGCCAATGTCGAAGATCACGTGAGCATGGGCGTCACGGCGGGGCTGAAGCTGCGCGACGTGATCGACAATGTCGAGCACATTCTGGCGATCGAGCTCATGGCCGCCGCGCAGGGCATCGACTTCCGCCGGCAGGAGCTGGGCGAGGGGGCGCGGCTGGGGCGCGGCACCGCCGCAGCCTACGCGCTGATCCGCGGGCACGTGCCGTTCATCGAGCGCGACCGCGCGATGGCCGGCTATATCGAGGCGGTGCGCCAGCTCGTCGCCGACGGCTCGATCGTGGCCACGGTGAACCGCGCGATGGAGCGGGCGTAGCGGCGACCGGCGCGCTCGCCCGCTACGTGGTGCGTGGGCTGCGCGCCCCCCGGCCCCCCGCGCAGGAAAACCCTGCCGGTTTGGCTCGTTTCTCTTCCCCTCCCTGCAATCCCCTCAGTGGGTCATTCCGGGGCGCTGCGCCCCCGGCCCCCCGCGTCCAAAACCCTGCCGGTTTTCCTACAACCTTTCCGGCTGAAAGAAGGCCCTACCAAAGTCAACGTCATATGCTCATGCCTCGTGGCAAACCAACACCTGGTGTTGCGCCACGAGGCATGCGCCACCGAGCCCGAGCATATCGAGACTTTCTGTATGTGGGCCTGGCGCACAGCCCCCAGCTCACCCCGACCGGGAACAGGCGCGCACGATGCGCGCCCTACGGGAAGGCCGTGCCAGTGGCAACGTCAGGCGCGCATGCCTCCCGGCGCGGAGTGACGTGTCGGTTTGCCACGAGGCATGCGCCACCAGGGCTGAGCATATCGAGGCTTTCTTTATGGGGTCTGGGGCGAAGCCCCATCGCGGGGTGCAGGGGCGGGCGGCCGCCACTGCCGCGGGGCGCGGGGCCGCGTAGGCCCCGATTGCGTCCGGAGGGCGAAGTGCAGGGCACGGGAGCGCGCAGCTCCCGCATGCGCCCGGAGGGCGAAGCGCACGAGCGCCTAGCGCGCGGCGCGCGATCGCGCGGGCGCCAGCACGAGCGCCACGCCCAGCACCGCCAGGCCCATGCCGGCCAGCGCCAGCGCCCCCAGCCGCTCATTGAACAGCACAAACGCCTCGATCGCCGTGAGCGGCGGCACCAGGTAGAACAGGCTAGCCACGCGCGAGGCGGCGTTCTGGCGGATCAGCCAGAACAGCAGCAGGATCGCGCCGAGCGACAGCGCCAGCACCAGCCATAGCACCGTCGCGATCAGCGTGGCGCTCCACTGCACGCGCATGCTCTCGAGCGACAGCGCCAGCACCAGCATCACGGCGCTGGTAGCGAGGTACTGGATCGCCGACCCGCTGGTGAGCGATACGTCGGTGCAGAAGCGGCGCTGGTACAGCGTGCCGGCGGTGGTGCCCAGCAGCGCCACGCACGCCACCAGCATGCCGGCCGCGCTCAGCGGGTGGGCCGCGTCGCCGGCCAGCAGCTTCTCGCCCACCACCAGCCCCACCCCGGCGAAGCCCAGCAGCAGGCCGAGCCACTGGCGCGCGGCCACGCGCTCGCGCAGCAGCAGCTGCGCCACGATCGCCGTCAGGATCGGCTGGAGCCCGACCACCAGCGAGGTGACGCCGGCCGGCATGCCGAGGCGGATGGCCTCGAACACGCCGCCGATATACACAGCGTGCAGCAGCAGCCCGGCAACAACCACGTGCAGCACTTTGAGCGGCGAGCGCGGCCAGGGCGCGCGCAGCGCCAGCGCCAGCCCAAGCAGCAGCGTGGCGGCAAGGCCGAAGCGCAGCAGCAGCAGCGTAAACGGCTCGGCGTAGGGCAGGCCAAACTTCGCCCCGATGAACCCGGTGCTCCACAGCAGCACGAACACCACCGGCGCCCACGCCGCCAGCTGCGGGCGGCGCACGGCCGCGAGTGTGTCAGAGATCGCCAAATCGTTGCTCCGTTGGGGGCGCGGCACCCGCGCTCCCGCTTCCAGCGGTACTTGACTCTGTATTGAAGCGAACTTGGGGCTACCGAATGCGCCCAAGCACCTCGCGCGCGGCGCGCTCGCCCGACTCGATCGCGCCGTCCATGTAGCCATTCCACATCACGGCCGTCTCGGTGCCGGCCCAGTGGATCGGGCCGACCGGCTCGCGCAGCGCCGCGCCGTAGCGCGTCAGCGCGCCCGGCGGCAGGATGCCCACATAGCAGCCCTTGCTCCACGGCTCGCGCGCCCAATCCTGCTCGAGGTACGCGGCCGGCGCGGCGGCCTGCGGCCCAAAAAACGCCGCCAGCTGGTCGCACACCGCGCGGGCGCGCTCGGCCCGGCTGCGCTGGCCCCACTCGCGCGCGGCCTCGCCGAGGATAAACGCCACCAGCGCGCCGTGCGCCGCGTCGGCGGGGCTATCGTCGAACACCAGCCGCACGGGGCCATCGTCGCACAGCGCCTCGCCCGAGAGCCCGGCGTCGCGCCAGAATGGCCGCGGGTAGGCCAGCACGCACTTGATCACCTTGCCCATCGGCATTGCGCGCGCCAGCTCGGCGCGCGCGGGCGGCAGCGCCGGGCGGAAGCGGATGGCGCCGGCCAGCGCGGGAGGTATCGCCACGATCGCGGCGCTGGCGCGGTAGCGCTCGCCGCCCGCGCGCACCAGCACACCCCTGGCGCCGTGCTCGATCGCCGTCACCGGGCTGTTCAGCACCACCCGGTCGCCCAGGCGCGCGGCCAGCCGCAGCGCCAGCTGCTGCGCGCCGCCCTGCAGCCGATCCTGCTGCGCGCCGTTCTTGATCTCGCTGAGCCGCATCAGGCCGCCGCCCGAGCGCACGTAGAACAGAAAGAACAGCAGCGACAGCTCCTCGGGCTCGGCGGCGAAGATTGCGTTGATCGCGATGCGCAGCACCGCGCGTGCATCGGCGCGGCGGACATTGCGCCCCAGCCACTCGGCCACCGTCGCCGCGTCCCAGGCGGCGGCGCGCCGCGCGGCGGCCGGGTTGTCGCGCGGCACCTGTCGCGCCATCCAGTCGATCCGGCTGATCGCCAGCTGAAGCTCGGCCAGGCCCAGCAGCGGCAGCGAGGGGATGGTGTTGCGGTAGGTGCTGCGCCGCCCGCCCAGCGTCAGCACCTTCTGGCCGGCGTGGAACTGCGGAAAGGTCGGCACGCCCAGCTCGCGCGCCAGCTCCAGCACGCGCCGCTGCGTCGGGCCGACCCACTGCGCGCCTAGGTCGATCTGGTCGCCCAGCAGCGCGTGGCTCAGCGTGCGCCCGCCCACCCGGTCGCGCGCCTCGAGCACCACCACGCGCGCGCCCTGGCCTACCAGCTCGCGCGCGGCCACGAGGCCGGCCAGCCCCGCGCCCACCACCACCACGTCGGCGTCGCGCGCGCGGCCGAGGCGCCGCCTGATTGTTTGCAGCATGGCGTGTTCCTCTGTTATACCAACTTCGTTGGATCACTTTCTTAGGACTTACACAGTTGCGCTGTTCGGCTTTCCGAAGCCGTGCATACTGCCTGCGGCAGCACGGTACTTTTTGATCGTCGTGTGTGCGGTTGTTCCACGCTGTGCGCGGAACAACCGCATACCTCTACGGAAATGGGTACCGCTCTGCCGAAGGCTGAGCGCGCCAACTGCGTAGGTCGTATTTCTTTTTGCTATGCTCTGCCCGGCTTCGCCGAACAGGGCATAGCAAAGGGAGTGTTGGGGGCAGCTTCGCCGCCCCCGAGGCCCCACTTTTGACAGAAACCTGACGGCGCGAGTGTACCATGAAGGCGCGAAGATGCCAAAAAAAAGCGCCCCGCCGGCTTGCCGGCGGGGCGCGCGCGCATGCACTACTTGGCGATCGTCACCGAAGCAGTCATATTCCAGCGCAGCCGCGGATCCTGCTTGTCGAGCGCGATCGTCGCGGTGTAGGTAATATCGCCCTGCTTGCTCTCGCCGAGCGCGCGCAGCTTGCTGACCTTGCCGGTGAGCTTGAGGCCAGGCAGCGCGTCGAGCGTAATCGTCGCCGGGCTGCCCACCCGCACCGCCGCGATATTCAGCTCGGTCAGGTCGGTCGTCTCGATCTGCCAGGCGCCCAGATCGGCCACATAGGCCGCAGGCGCGCCGGGCGCCACGAACTCGCCCACCTTTACATCGAGCGCGGCCACGCTGCCGGCGAACGGCGCGCGCAGCTCGGCCTCGTTTGCGGCGGCCTGCGCCAGATCGCGCGCGGCCTGGGCGCTGCGCACCTCGGCCTCGGCCACCGCAAGGTCGCTCTTCGACGCGCCGGAGCGCAGCTTGTCGAGCGCGGCCTGGGCTTGGTCGACGGCGGCCTGGGCGGCGGCAAGTGCGCCGCTGCGCTGGTCGCCGCCAAGCTTATCGACCTGAGCCTTGCTGCTGGCCACCTGGGCGCGCGCCGCCGCGAGCGCCTCGGCGTCGACGCTGGAGCGCAGCTTGTCGAGCGCGGCCTGGGCCACCGCCACCTGCTGCTCGGCTGCCGCCACCCCGCTCACCTCGGCCTGGCGCGCGGTATCGAAGGCCACCTTGGCCTGCTGCACGCCGGCCTCGGCGCTGTGCATGCCCGCCTCGGCCTGCACGTAGGCGTCGTGGTACTGCTGGCGCTGCGCGTCGCCGAGCTTGTTCGGAATCTTCTTGCCGGTCTGCGGGTCGGTGCCGAGCCAGGGCGTGATCGGGTCCTGCCCGCTGTCCTGGGCGTACTGCCAGTTCTGCTGCGCCGTCGCATAGCTGGCCTGGGCCTGGGTCAGCGCGCTGCCGGCGCGATCGAGCGCCAGCTGGGCGTTGGTCTTCGCCGCCGAGAAGCCATCGCGCTGCGAGACGAGGTTGGCCTGGGCCTGCGCCAGGCCCGCCTGCGCGGCGTCGAGGTCGGCCTTGCGCGGACCGGCCTGCAGATCGGCGAGGCGCGCCTGGGCCTGCTGCAGCTGCGCCTGGGCTGCCGCCTGGTCGGCGGAGGTGACGCTGCCGCCCGACTGGCGCTGCTGGGCCTGCGCCAGGCGCAGCTGCGCTTCGGCCACTGCAAGGTCTTCGGCCGACGCGCCGGCGTGCAGCTTATCGAGCGTCGCCTGCACCTGCGCCAGCTGGGCCTCGGCCTGGGCCACTGCGGCCTGGGCGCGCGCCCGGTCGAGGCGCACCAGCGGCTGGCCGGCCTGCACGGCATCGCCCTCGGCCACTAGCACCTCGGCCACCACCCCGCCGGCCGGCATGCTGAGCGCCGCGCCGCGCACCGGCACCACCTTCGCCTCGGCCACCAGGTCTTCCTCGGGCGCAGGCGCAAGCGTCGGCGCCACCTGCGCGGCCTGGTCGGCGGCGCGCCCGCGCGAAAACGCCACGAACGCGCCCGCGCCCACCAGCAGCACCACCACCACCGCGATCCAGATCTTTTTCATAGCACACCTGGCATTCCAGCAAGATCCTTGCTCATCGTGCGAAACCAAGCTAGGGTGTACTCAGTTGGCGCGCTCAGCCTTCGGCAGAGCGGTACTTCCTCTTGTATCTGTGTGCGATTTTCCGCGCGACGCGCGGAAAATCGCACACAAAAGATGATCAAGTACCATGCTGCCGCAGGCAAAAAACGCTGGATAGCTCCCACAAGCACTACTCACTAGCGCAGCGCGCGCACAATATTCATGCGCGCGGCCTGGCGCGCCGGCACCAGCGCCGCCAGCACGCCCAGCAGCAAGCCGATCGCCGTCGCCGCCACCAGCCCGGCCGATGGGAACACATACTGCACCGGGTAGCCGACCGTACTCAGGCCCAGGATCAGCACGTAGCCAAGGTACAGCCCGGCCACCAGCCCGAACGCCGTGCCGATCGCCGCCAGCAGCAGCGCCTCGGCGATCACGATCCGGCGCACCTGCCGCCGCGTCGCGCCGATCGCCCGCAGCATGCCGATCTCGCGGGTGCGCTCGATCACGCCGATCGCCAGCGTGTTCAGCAGCGCGATCAGCGAGGGCATCGCCAGCACCGCCAGCAGCACGTACATCACCGCGAACGACGCGTTGAACAGCTGCTTGTTTTCTTCGAAGTAGCTCTTGCCCGACACCAGGCGGAACTGCGGGTAGTCTTTCAGAATGGCCTTGAGCTTCGGCTCGACCGCCGCGGCGTTGGCGCTGGGCGCGAGATTGAGCTGAATAAAAATATCTTCGCTTTTGCGGAAATCGCGCTGCAGGTTCGACTGCGCGATATACGCGGTTGGCAGCTTGGCGTTGAGGTAGTCGCCGGCGACCGCCAGCACCATGTAGGGCTGCTGGCCGGTGGGCGTATCGAGGCGCACGGTATCGCCGACGGCCAGGCCGGCCTGCGAGGCAAACACGCCATTCACGATCAGCGCGCGCCCGCGGCCAAGCGCGCCAAAGGCCGATCTCGGCTCGCCGGCCTGGAATGTCAGGCTCGCGACCTTGGGGTACGACTCGGGGTCGATGCCCAGCAGCGAGACGCTTTTGCCATTGGCCGAGGCCGCCGCGTAGCGCAGCGTGCTCACCACCGCCACGCCTGGCGCGTCGCGCAGACGGTCGGCCAGATCGTGCTTGGCGCCCAGGTTGCTGCGCCACACCCCCACCGACGGCGGCATGATCAGGTAGTCGCTGCCGAGACTTTTCTGCAGCACCCCCAGGAAACCGCCGGTCAGGCTCCAGATCATACCGCCCATCGCCACGATAATCGCCAGGCCGACCATGGTGGCGCTGGCGGTGATCGCGGCGCGCGAGGGCTGGCGCACCACGTTGCTCTGCGCCAGCTCGCCGGTGCCCTCGCGCGCCACCACCAGGGCCAGCAGGCGGCTGAACAGCGTGGCGATCGGGCGCACCAGCGCCGGCGCCACCAGCACCAGACCGAACAGAAACAGCAGCCCGCCCAGCCCGGCCAGGCGCGCGTTGTGCGAGAGCAGGCCCAGCAGCGAGCCTACCAGCAGCGCGGCGCCGGCACGAGTTCCCCGGCCCAGCGCGCCACCCTGCGGGGCCGGGGCGGGCGGCCGCAGCGCCTCGAGCGGCGACACCCGGCTGGCGCTCAGCGCCGGCAGCAGGCCGGCGAGCAGCGTCACGCCCACGCCCAGCAGCAGCGTAAGCCCGATCAGCTGCGGCTGCACCACCGGGCCGCCGATCGCCATGTGCAGGAAATCGCGGAACACCGAGCGCATCAGGATCAGCAGGCCGGCGCCCATGAGGTAGCCGAGCAGCATGCCGATCAGCGTGCCGGCCACGCCCTGCACCAGCCCCTCGGCCAGGATCAGCCCGACGATCGTCGCGCGGCTGGCGCCGATCGCGCGCAGCATGCCGATATCGTGGCGGCGCTCGGCGATAATCGTGCGGAAGGTGTTGAAAATAATGAAGCCGCCCATGAAAAGCGCCAGAAAGCCGAACACGCTAAACGCCACCCGCGACGTCTGCAGGCTGGTGAGCAGCTCGCTGCCGCCCGCCATCCCGCCCAGCGTGTAGTCGTCGCCGAGCGCGGCCGCGACCGCGCGCTGGGTCGCTTCGCGCTGGGCCTGGTCGGTGGTGTCGAAGTTGGCCTCGACGGTGTTGATGCGGTTCGGCAGGTCGAGCAGCTTCTGGGCCTCGTGCAGCGTCACCAGCACCTCTTCGTTGCCGGGGCGCGAGCGCGGCGGCATCAGGCCGACAACCCTGAGCGCCACGTCGCCGTCGGCGGTCGGCAGGTGCAGCTTGCCGCCCAGGCTCAGGCCCAGGCTCTCGGCCAGGTTGGCGGTGATCACCGTGGCGGCCTCGTCGCCGGGCCGCAGAAAGCGCCCGGATTTCAGCGCGTAGGTGCGCAGCGCCTGGGCCGCGTCGACATCAATGCCGGTGAGCGTCAGCGCGCCGAGCTGGGCGCGACCGTAGTAGCCGGCGGGGATGTTGACGGTGCGGCTGAGCGAGCCGGCCAGCGCGCGCACGCCCGGCACCGCGCGCACCCTGCCGAGCACCTCGCGGCCAAACGCCTCGCCATTCTTCTCGGTGACGGTCACGTCGACCTGGCCGGCGGCGGCCAGCACGTTCGCCTGAAACGCGGCCAGCATGGTCGGCAGCAGGATGTTCATGCCAAAGATCACCATCGTGCCGAACACGATCGCCAGCGTGGTGAGCGCGGTGCGCAGCTTGCGCCCCCACAGGTAGCGCATCGCCAGTGTAAGCTGTAGCCTGAGCATGGCCGGCCTCCTGACACTACACCAGCTGGCGTAACCGCGCGTTCACCAGGTCGGCGTTTGCGCCATCGCGCGCCTCGAGGCGCAGCGCGTCGGCGATCACGCCGTCACGCAGAAACAGCACCCGGTCGGCGTACGAGGCGATATGCGCGTCGTGCGTCACCATCACCACGGCGCGGCCCCAGTCGTCGGCGATCTGGCGCAGCAGCGCGGCGATCTCGTCGGACGAGCGCGTGTCGAGGTTGCCGGTGGGCTCGTCGGCCAGCACCAGCTTGGGCTCGGCCACCAGCGCGCGCGCCACCGCCACGCGCTGCTGCTGCCCGCCGGAAAGCTGGTCGGGCCTGCTGTTCAGGCGATGCCCGAGGCCGACCTTGCGCAGCCACTCGGTGGCCCTGGCGCGCGCCGTATCGGGCGGCGCGCCGTCGAGCGTCAGCGGCAGCGCGGCGTTGTCGATCGCGTCGAGCATGGGGATGAGGTTGTACGACTGGAACACAAAGCCGATCTTCTGGCGCCGCAGGCGCGTCAGGTCGTCGTCGGCAAGCTCGCCGATCGACTGGCCCTCGATCAGCACCCGCCCGCTGGTCGGCCGGTCGAGGCCGCCCAGCAGGTACAGCAGCGTCGACTTGCCGCAGCCGCTCGGGCCCATCACCGCCACAAACTCGCGCGCCTCGACGCTGAGGCTGGCGTGGTCGAGCGCCGTGACGGCCGCCTCGCCCGCGCCATACAGCCTGGTCAGGTTTTCGGCTTCGATCAGCGCCATGGTCGCACCGCCTACTGTTGTGACGCGCGTACTCGCGGAGGCTCTACCAGTGTTCTAGCCGCAATAAACATAGACATTCGCCACAAAGCCCCAAAGTCTCGAAGGCGCGCTGCTGCCGCATATTCTGTACGTCGGTGTGGCTTTGTGGCAATTTGAAATCTATTGGCTCTAGCCGCCCTCGGAAACATCGGCCCAGGCGCGCAGCGTCGCGGCGTCGGCGATCGCGAGCGAGCCGCTCGGCGCGCCCAGCACGCGCTCGATCGCGTCGGTGTACACCGCGATAGTCTGCTCCATGTTGTGGGCCTTGGCGGCGGCCGGCTCGTGCGCCAGCAGCTGCGCCGCGAGAATATCGCCAAAATCGTACGCCAGGTTCACCATCACCATGCCGACGTGCTCGGGGTAGGCCGCATTCAGCGCGCCCTCGGCCACGCCCTGCACCGCGATCGTGGCGAACAGCGGCGCCAGCACCTTCAGCGCCGCCGCGCGCACCTTCTGGCGCATGATCGCGTTGCTGTCGGCGTACCAGACGCCGAGCAGCTTGATCAGAAAGCTGCGCTGCTCGAGCTTCCAGCTGTTGCTGGTTTGAAAGAAGCGCTCAAACTTGGCGAGCGCCGTCAGCTCGGCGTCGTGCACGATCGGCAGCAGGCGCCGCTCGGCCTCGGCCAGCCGCCGCTCGACGAGCACCTCGAGCAGGGCGTGCTTCGAGCCAAAGTAGTGGTAGAACGCGCCCTTCGACATCTGCAGCGCGTCCAGGATGTCCTGGATCGACATCCGCTCGTAGCCGATCGTCTCGACCAGCCGCTCGGCTACGTCGAGGATCTCGCCGCGCCGCGCCGTGTATTCTTGCTCTTTCACCACCCGCGCCATCGCCGCTGCCCGTGCTATAAACCGACCGTCGGTTTGTTTTCGGGGCATAGTATACCGCGGCCACGCCAGGCTGTCAATGGCAGGGCTTCCGCAGCCAGGGCTCGTAAGGGGTTGCGCGAGGCGAGCGCCGCCTTGGTGGAAAAAAGAAGATCGAGTACCATGCGTATTCCCGGCGCCGGCACCGGCGCGGCGCGCACGAACGGCGCCGCTCTGCCGAAGGCAAGCCGCCGGCCGCCCAGGTTGTGCGCAAACAGAAAGAAACCGCCATGAACCCAATCGACCAGATCCTCAGCGAGCACGGGCTAATGATCCTCGACGGCGCGCTAGCCACCGAGCTCGAGGCGCGCGGCTGCGACCTGCGCGACCCGCTGTGGTCGGCGAAGGTGCTGATCGAGGCGCCGGGCCTGATCCGCCAGGTGCACGCCGACTACTTCGCGGCCGGCGCCGACTGCGCCATCAGTGCCAGCTACCAGGCCACGTTCGCCGGCTTCGCGCAGCGCGGCCTCGGCGCCGACGCGGCCGCCGAGCTGATGCGCCGATCGGTGCAGCTGGCCGCCGACGCGCGCGACGCCTTCTGGGCCACGGCAGCCAACCGCGCAGGCCGCCCGCGCCCGATCGTAGCCGCGTCGGTCGGGCCGTATGGCGCGTTTCTGGCCGACGGCTCGGAGTACCGCGGCGACTACGGCCTGAGCGCGAGCGAGCTGGCCGAGTTCCACCGGCCGCGCATGGCGGTGCTGGCCGGCAGCCAGGCCGACATCCTGGCATGCGAGACGATCCCATGCCTGCAGGAGGCCCAGGCGCTGGCCGAGCTGCTGGCCGAGTTCCCTGGCCGCCACGCCTGGATCAGCTTCAGCGCCCGCGACGGCGCGCACACCTGCCACGGCGAGCCGCTGGCCGAGTGCGCCGCCCTGCTCGATCGCTACGACCAGGTGGCGGCGATCGGCGTGAACTGCAGCGCGCCACACCACATCCCCGGCCTGATACGCGCGATCCGCTCGGCCAGCGCCAAGCCGATCGTGGTGTACCCAAACTCGGGCGAGGGCTACGACGCCGCCACGGGCGCGTGGGCTGGCGAGGGCGAAACCGGCGCCTACGCCGAGCAGGCGCGCGCGTGGCACGCCAGCGGCGCACGGCTGATCGGCGGCTGCTGCCGCACCGGCCCGCGCGAGATCCGCGCGATTGCCGAGTGGGCGCGGCGCTAGCTTCGCAACCGCCGCGCCACCCACCAGAAAATAGTGGGGGTTCGGGGCGGCTTCGCCGCCCCCGAAGCCTTTTCTTGTGCGGCGCCCGGCAAAGCCGGGCGCCGCACAAGAAAACACAAGTAATCAAACGGAGTTGGTATCAGAGAGGTTCTGACCACAGAAAAAGGAAAGCACAACAATGCAAAACGACTTCGCAATTCTGTTTGAGCCGGTGCAGATCGGGCCGGTGGTGGCGCCGAACCGCTTCTACCAGGTGCCGCACTGCAACGGGATGGGCCACCGGATGCCGCGCAGCCTGGCCGCCATGCGCGCGACCAAGGCCGCCGGTGGCTGGGGCGTGGTGTGCACCGAGGAGGTCGAGATCCACCACAGCAGCGACGTGGCGCCCTACAACGAAGGCCGGCTGTGGGACGACGGCGACATACCGGCTCTGGCGATCATGGCCGAGGCGGTGCACAGGCACGGCGCGCTGGCCGGAATCGAGCTGGTGTACAGCGGGGCGAACGGCAGCAACCTGTTCTCGCGCGCCACGGCGCTTGCCCCGCGCCCGATGGCGCTGATCAGCGGCAGCGGCTTCGAGCCTGGGCAGGCGCGCCGCGCCGACCGCGAAGACCTGCGCGCGCTGCGGCGCTGGCACCGCGCCGCGGCGCTGCGGGCCAAGCGCGCCGGCTTCGACATCGTCTACTGCTACGCTGGGCACGGCCTGTCGCTGCCGATGCATATGCTCTCGCGGCGCTTCAACGACCGAACCGATGAGTATGGCGGCAGCCTGGCCAACCGCGCCCGGCTGCTGCGCGAGCTGATCGAGGACACCAAAGAGGCAGTCGGCGACAGCTGCGCGGTCGCGGTGCGCCTGGCGGTCGACGAGCTGCTCGGCGACGATGGGATCACCCACCACGACGAGGGCCGCGCGATCGTCGAGCTGCTGGCCGAGCTGCCCGACCTGTGGGATGTGAACGTGAGCGACTGGAGCAACGATTCGGCCACCTCGCGCTTCGCCAAGGAAGGCTACCAGGAGCCCTACATCGCGACGGTCAAGTCGCTCACCAGCAAGCCGGTGGTCGGCGTCGGCCGCTACACCACGCCCGAGGCGATGGCCGCGGCGGTGCGGCGCGGGCTGGTCGATCTCGTCGGCGCGGCGCGGCCATCGATCGCCGACCCGTTCCTGCCCGAAAAGATCCGCGCCGGGCGGGTCGAAGATATCCGCGAGTGCGTCGGCTGCAACATCTGCGTCAGCGCCGACAGCAAGCTGGTGCCGATCCGCTGCACCCAGAACCCGACCATGGGCGAGGAGTGGCGGCGCGGCTGGCACCCCGAGCAGATCGCCCCGCGCAAGAGCGACGCCGAGGTGCTGGTGGTCGGCGGCGGGCCGGCCGGGCTTGAGTGCGCGCGGGCGCTTGGGCAGCGCGGCTACCGCGTGGCGCTGGCCGAGGCGCGCCGCGAGCCAGGCGGGCGGGTGCTGCGCGAGGCCCGGCTGCCCGGCTTGGCCGAGTGGCGCCGGGTGATCGACTGGCGCCTGACTCAGATCGGCAAGCTGGCGAATGTCGAGCTGTTCCCCGGCAGCCCGATGCGCGCCGCCGATATCCTGGAGGCCGGCTACGCCCACGTGTTCGTCGCCACCGGGGCGACATGGCGGCGCGACGGCGTCGGCCGGGGGCAGTGGCGGCCTATCGCCGGGCACGGCCAGGCGCACGTGCTGACGCCCGACGATATCATGGATGGGCGCGCGCCGGCCGGGCGGGTGCTGGTGTACGACAACGACCATTTCTACATGGGCGGGGTGCTGGCCGAGCGGCTGGCGCGCCAGGGCTGCCACGTCACGCTGGCAACCCCGGCGCCGCTGGTGTCGTACTGGGCGCAGTACACGCTCGAGCAGGAGCGCATCCAGCGCCAGCTGCTCGGGCTCGGCGTGGCGCTGGCGCCGCAGCACACGCTGCTGGCGATCGGCGCGGCCGGGGCCGAGCTGGCCGACGCATCAAGCGGGCGGGCGGTCGACCTGGACTGCGACGCGGTCGTGCTGGTGACCGACCGGCTGCCGAACGACGCGCTGTACCACGAGCTGCGGCCGGCGCTGGCCGATCGGCGGCTGCGCAGCCTGCGCCTGATCGGCGACGCCGCAGCGCCGCACATCATCGCGCAGGCGGTGTTCGCCGGGCACCTGGCCGCGCGCGAGTTCGAGGAGCCGGCGGCGGACGAGACGCCGTTTCGAGTCGAGCGGGCGCTGCTGGCTTAGCGCCGAAACCTTTCCAATACAGATGGCAGGGAGCGTTGCCACAAGGGCGGGAAGACTGGAAGATTTCAGAGCCAAGTATATAGGGTCTTCCCATCTTCTAGGATGGTATCCGTCTGCTACTGCTGGTAGACTCCACCCAGGAAAACACGACGAAAGGAGCACCCGATGCTGCGCTGACTGACGACGGCGAGCTTTTGGGCGGCCGACCTGGCGGCGGCGAAGCGTTGGTACGCCAAGCTGCTGGGCGTCGTGCCATGCGTTGAGGGCTGGGCTACGCCGAGTTTCGCCTGGGCGACTACCAGCACGAGCTTCGGGCTACCAGATAAACAGTAAGATCGATCCCGCGAGCAGCCCGCCCATCGCCAGGTTGAAGATCCGCGAAGCGCGCTCGCTACGCAGCAGGCGCTGGAGCGTGGCCCCGAACGCCAGCCACACGAAGCAGCTCGGCAGAGCGGCCAGCACAAACAGCGCGCCGAGCGTGAGCGACTGCGGCAGCGCACCGCCGGCCTGGGCTTCGAGGTACGTGCCTGCCGCGCTAGCGCACACCAGCCACGACTTCGGGTTGACCCACTGGAACGCGGCCGCCTGCCAGAAGCCGACCTGGCGCTGGCTGGCGGTCGCGTCGCCCCGGCCTGCGCTGGCGATCTTCCATGCCAGCCACAGCAGGAAGCCAACCCCGCACCACTTGAGAACAAGTATAATGGCCGGGCTGGCGAGCACGGCGCTGCCAAGCCCAAAGGCCACCAGGAACATCATTACGCCCATCCCGACCGTGACGCCAAACAAGCTCGGCAGCCCACGCAGCACGCCAACGCTCGCCCCGGTCGACGTCAGGATCAGGTTGCTTGGCCCCGGCGTGATCGCCGCGACAACTGCGAACAGTACAAAGGCAAGGGTGTGCTCGGCAGCCATGGCTCCTCTCTTTCGGCTCGGCAGCGCCAACGCAATCGGATTGCGCATCAGCCACGCCGCCAATCATAATGCGCGTGTTGGATGGCAGTTCAGATACGCCTTTCGTCGGACTTGTACCTCAGTAATTCCTTTGATATACTTCTTTTTAGATATACATCTATGGAGATTAACTTCAAAGGAGTATGCGATGGAAACGCAAGACTTCACCTTGTTATTGCAATTCCTCAAAGCCCTTGCCCATGAAAGCCGGCTCAAATTGCTCGGCTTACTGGCCGATCATGAATATAGCGTCGGCGAGCTGGCTGAGCTTCTCGATCTCAAAGAGCCGACGGTTTCGCATCATCTTGCAAAGTTACTTGACCTTGATCTGGTCCAGATGCGCGCTGAAGGCACGAGCCACCGCTATTGCCTCAAGCAGGAAACCCTCAAACGTATCAATCGCGAGCTTTTCACACCGGAACAGGTTGCCACAATTGCTGAAAATGTCGTGAGCGATGCCTGGGAGCGCAAGGTGCTTCAAACGTATCTCATCGATAACCAACTGACGAAAATACCGGAGACGCGTAAGAAGCGTGATGTTATTCTGAACTGGCTGGTTACGCGTTTCGAAACAGGGAGGCGCTATCCTGAAGCCCAAGTGAATACGATTATAAAGCAGTATCACCCTGATACGGCGACGTTGCGACGAGAATTGATTGGCAATAAGCTAATGCAACGCGAAAACGGTGTGTATTGGCGTGTAGAATCAAATACACAAGTCTAGGTGCAGAACCAGGGATCGTATGAAAAACGATCATAGCAGAGCCAGCGGCGTCGGTCTTGAACGATCGTGCACAGAGCACTCGGCCGGCTGGATGCGCAGCGCCGAGGCCGAGCACGGGGTCGAGCGCCTGGAGGCCTGGTTTCGCGGGCCGGCCTACCGCAAGCACCGCCACGACACCTACGCGATCTGCCTGACGACCACCGGCGTGCAGGGGTTCGACTACCGAGGCGCGGCCGAGATCAGCCTGCCGGGCCAGGTGGTGGTGCTGCACCCCGACGAGCTGCACGACGGGCACGCTGTCGGCGAGGTCGGGTTCGGCTACCGCATCCTGTATATCGATCCGGCGCTGATCTTCCAGGCAGCCCGGGCGATCTGCGGCCGCCCCTGCGCGCTGCCGTTTGTGCGCGCCCCGGTGTGCACCAGCCCCAGGCTGGCGGCGGCGATCGCCAGTGCGTTTCTTGACACGCGCGAGCCGCTGGCAGCCGACAGCCTGGTGCTGCAGCTGGCCGAGGGCCTGGTCGAGATCGACCCAAGCTGCGGCCAGGCCCGCGTCCCGCGCCGGCTCGACGTCGCCGCCGTGGAGCGGGCGCGCGAGTACCTCGACGCCGAGCGGGCGCGCGTGGTCGCCTCGGCCGAGCTGGAGACTGTGGCAGGGCTCAGCCGCTACGAGCTGGCGCGCCAGTTCCGCCTGGTGTGCGGCACCAGCCCCTATCGCTACCTGCTCATGCGCCGGCTGGACGGCGCGCGCCAGCAGGTGGCCGCCGGGCGCGCGCTGGCCGACACCGCGCTGGGAGCCGGCTTCGCCGACCAGGCCCACTTCACGCGCATGTTCAAAGCCGCCTATGGGCTCACCCCGGCGCGCTACCGTGCGCGGGTGTGACGGATGTTTCTGCACTTACCGCTGATCAGCGACTTCGCGTTGACGGCGTATGCTCCAGGCTCGCTTCCAGGGATGGTGTGCTGACTTCACTTCTGGCTCGAGCGGTCGCACGCGTGGACACGCCGGCGCTGGCGGTGCCGCTGCTCTCGCTGGCGCCTCTTTTCCCCGAGCTGCAGCGCGTGTCCGGCAGCGTGCCTGCCGGCGAGCGCTCACTTGGCGGCGCTGCTCTCGCTCAATCACCCTCCAGCACTCCTCCCAGCGGTCATTGCACACCGCATTCCGTAGCGCCAGAAGCGGATTGACGTTGGCCTCGGCCCAGTGCATCCCTGCGCCTTTGAGCCGGTCTTCGACCACCAGCTTGTTCGCGCTCTCGACCATTCCGCTGCCAATCGGCCAGCCTTCCGCGACAAACCGTGGGTAGTCCATCTGCGCCTGCCGGCTTTCCAAATACGCCAGGCTGCCGGCCACTTCGCTGGTGTCCGGCACTGTCGCCACCAGCGCGCGCAATTGCGGCAGCACCACAGCCGCCCCCTGCTCCTTCAGCGCGTGGCGCATCTCCACCAGTTGCGGTGCCGACAACAGCGGCCCGTTTGCTCCGCTGCTCTGGGCGATTGCACTCAGATATTCCGCCGCGTGAGCGAAATCCAGAATACGCAGCGCCTCACCATAGTGCAGATCGGCAAAGGACTGACACCACAGCGCTCCATCGGCGACTACCCCAACCTGGCGTGCGCCTTCCAGTCCGCGTCGGTGCAACTCAAGGGTCGCCAGTTCGCCAAAGCGAGCGCTGTCGGTTCGGCGCGAGAAGTAGGACAGCTTGGTGGTGTGTACAACCGGGCCATCGGCGGTCTTCTGAGGCGGCTGCACCTCGCCGACCGCGAGCGTGCGCACCTCGGTCCACTGCCCGTGAACGAGCGGGACCATGGCGCCATCGACGCTGAGCAGCAAGCGGTCCGGTGCACAGGGCGGCGCGGGTTGCTCACGCAGGATGCGTTCTGCTTCGCGTGTCTCGTAGGCGACCACCATCGCACCGGCAGCTTCCGTATGCGCTCGCGCGGTATCGGAATGGATCTGGGCACCGGTAAACCAGGCCAGCTCCTTAGCAGCTTTCGCGAATGAGGGGATATGGGTGCTGAGCCGAACCAGCGCTTCGTGCAGTCGTGGGGTCAAGCGACCTGGCAACAACCCCAACTCGTCATCGAGGGGGGAAAAGGCCCGTGCCGCAGGCAGGGCAGGTGCCGTAGGAACGCGCCAGGTTCAAGGATTGGCCGCCGTGAGTTTGGAGCGTGCGTGTGTCAGTGCCACGGAGGCGAAGCGGCTGGCCGCAATCTGGACAGGTCGGCTGCTGGCCCTCTGCTGTTGCCGCCCAGTTGGCGGCCGCACTGGCGAGCGCCATATCTTCGAGCATACGCGCTCGGACGCGCGCCCAGCGGGTATCTAGTTCGTCCTCGATTTCGCGGAGCGTGGCTTTGGGATGCGCCTGGCGCCATTCGCGCATCCCGGCCAGAATCTCCTCAGTCATCCGATGCCAGGTGTGCTCGTCAAGCGGGTGATTCATCGCATCGCTCCTAGAGAAAACGTGTCGCGACCTCATCCTACCACCTGCAAGACTTTCCGTCACACCCACCGTGCGCTGAGCATTTGACCAAACGTACGACCGCGTTTATACTCTCGGGCGTTCCACCCCGCACAAACCGAGCGCCGACGACGGCACGCGCCCACTGGCTGGCAGCGCGTGCTTAGTGCTTTCTGGAGGTTGGCGATGTTTCTCACCCCGCGCGAACAAGAGAAGCTGCTGATCTATGTCGTCGCCGACCTGGCGCGCCGCCGCAGGGCGCGCGGGCTGCGCCTGAACGTCGCCGAGGCTACCGCGCTGATCAGCGAGGCGCTGCTCGAGGGCGCGCGCGACGGCAAAGGCGTGGCCGAGCTGATGGAGCTGGGCCGCCACGTGCTCTCGCGCGACGACGTGATGGACGAAGTGCCGGCCATGCTGCCGGTGGTGCAGGTCGAGGCTACCTTCCCCGACGGCACCAAGCTGATCTCGTGCCACGACCCGATTGTATAAGTTTAGGGCTTACGCAGCTGGCGCGTTCAGCCTTCGGCAGAGCGGTACTATATCTATTATCGTATGCGGTTTTTCCGCGCGGAAAAACCGCACACAAAACCTTGCCGCCGCAGGCTCAATCTCGTCGCTTGAGCAAGCCGTATCACACAAGTGTGCCTAATACTATGCGGGAGGAAACAATGGCAGGCAACACCGGCCGCTACCTGCTGCGCGATGAGCCAGTCGAGATCAACGCCGGCCGCCGCACCACGACGGTCAGCGTCAGCAACACTGGCGACCGGCCGATCCAGGTCGGGTCGCACTTTCACTTCTTCGAGGTCAACCGCGCGCTGAAGTTCGACCGCGCCGCCGCGCTAGGGATGCGCCTGAACATCGCGGCCGGGCTGTCGGCGCGCTTCGAGCCCGGCGACACGCGCGAGGTCGAGCTGGTGGAGCTAGGCGGCCTGCGCCGCGCGCTTGGCTTCAACCGCCTCGCCGAGGGCAGCACCGCCACCGAGGGCGGCACGCGCGACGCGCTGCGCCGCGCCCGCGAGCAGGGCTTCACCGAGTAGCGCGGCGCACCAGAACGGAGCGTTGCCAATGGCGACAACCACGCGCCGCGCGGCCGGGCTGGCCGCCGCGCTGCTGAGCTTGCTGTGGGCCGCGCCGGCGCTGGCCTGCACGCCGCCGCCGGGCGGGCTGCCGCACTACACCATCGCGCAGCGCGTCGCCGCAGCCGACGTAGTGCTCGAGGGCATCGTCGACAGCCTGGCGACCACCAGCATCCCCGACGATACCGCGACAATCAGCGTGCTGCAGGTGTTCAAAGGCAACCAGCCCGGCAGCGTCACGATCGTCGGCTTCGGGCCAGGCTCGCTGTGCCGCTCGTCCGTGCAGGTGGGCCAGCACCTGATCTTTTTCGCGCGTGTTACCGCGAATGGGCTGCAGGCGAGCTACATGGGCCAGTTCGACGCGACCGAGCCGGCCAACCAGGACACGATCGCCCAGGTGATCGCCGCGCTGAACCTGGCGCCGCGCGCCTACCTGCCGCTGGCGTCGTCGTTCGCGGCGGCGGGCGCAGGCCCACCGAGCGCCCCGGCGCCAGGCGCCGCGCCGCTGCTGGCCGGATCGGCCGCGCTGGCGCTGCTGGCGGGCGTGGCATGGCGCCGCCGCAGGCCGGCGTAGCATAAGAGCCTACCTGAACAGCGGCGCATCAAAGCATCAGTTTCGCCGCGTCTACCGTGCCTTGAAGCAAAGGAACTCGCATGGCCCGCATACCCCGCAGCCAGTACGCCGCGCTGTATGGCCCCACCACCGGCGACCGCGTGCGCCTGGCCGATACCAACCTGCTGATCCAGATCGAGCGCGACCTGCTGACCCACGGCGACGAGGCGGTGTTCGGCGGCGGCAAGACCATACGCGACGGCATGGCCCAGCGCGCGTCGGCCACCAGCCGCGCCGGAGCGCTCGACCTGGTGATCACCAACGCGATCGTGCTCGACGCAGTGCTGGGCGTAGTGAAGGCCGACATCGGCGTGAAGAGCGGCCGGATCGTCGCACTCGGCAAGGCCGGCAACCCGGATACCATGGACGGCGTGCACCCGCAGATGGTGATCGGCCCGGGCACCGAGGTGATCGCCGGCGAGCACCTGATCGCCACCGCCGGCGCGATCGACAGCCACATCCACATGATCGCGCCGCAGCAGGTGTACGAGGCGCTCTCGAACGGCATCACCACCATGATCGGCGGCGGCACCGGCCCGGCCGACGGCACCAACGCCACCACCGTCACGCCCGGCCCCTGGTACATCGCGCGCATGCTCGAGGCCGCCGAGGGCCTGCCGGTGAACTGGGGCCTGCTCGGCAAAGGCAACGCCAGCTCGCCCGAAGCGCTGCGCGAGCAGATCGAGGCCGGCGTATGCGGCCTGAAGGACCACGAGGACTGGGGCACCACGCCGGCGGTGATCGATGCCTCGCTGCGCGTGGCCGACGAGTACGACGTGCAGGTGGCCATCCACACCGACACGCTCAACGAGAGCGGCTTTGTCGAAGATACGATCTCGGCGATCGGCGGGCGCACCATCCACACCTACCACACCGAGGGCGCCGGCGGCGGCCACGCGCCCGACATCATTAAGATCGCCGCGCTGCCGAACATCCTGCCCTCCAGCACCAACCCAACCCGCCCATACACCGTCAACACGCTGGCCGAGCACCTCGATATGCTGATCGTCTGCCATCACCTCAACCCGGCAATCGCCGAAGACGTGGCCTTCGCCGAGAGCCGCATCCGCAAAGAGACCATCGCCGCCGAGGATGTCCTGCACGACCTGGGCGTGATCAGCATGTACTCGTCGGACTCGCAGGCGATGGGGCGGGTGGGCGAGGTGGTGACGCGCGCGATCCAGACGGCGCACAAGATGAAGGAGCAGCGCGGCCCGCTGCCCGACGACACCGCCGAGCACGACAACGCGCGCGTGCTGCGCTACCTGGCCAAGCTGACGATCAACCCGGCGCTGGCCCACGGCATCGCCCACGAGGTCGGCAGCCTCGAGCCGGGCAAGCTGGCCGATATTGTGCTGTGGGACCCGGCCTACTTCGGCGCGAAGCCCAAGATGATTCTGAAGGGCGGCATGATCGCCTGGGCCGCGATGGGCGACCCGAACGCTTCGATCCCCACGCCTCAGCCGGTGTTCTACCGCCCGATGTTCGGCGCGCACGGCCGGGCGCTTGGTCGCACCTGCGTCAACTTCATGTCGCAGGCGTCGATCGACCTGGGCGTGCCCGAGCGGCTCGGGCTGACGCGCCGCGCCGTAGCGGTGAAGCACTGCCGCAGCGTCGGCAAGGCCAGCCTGGTGCGCAACAGCGCCATGCCGCGTATTGATGTCGACCCCGAGACCTACCAGGTGTTTGTGGATGGCGAGCTGGCCACCTGCGAGCCGGCCGAGCGGCTGCCGCTGACTCAGCTGTTCTATATTGTGTGAGGCGCCGCCCGAAACAGGGCTTGTTGTCGCAGCTAGAACCTACGCAGCTGGCGCGCTCTGCTTTTGGCAGAGCGCGCCCTGATTCTCTATAGGTGCGGGGTTTTCCGTATCGGGCGCGGCGCGCTACGCGCCGGTGGCCATCCGCCGGCAGCTCTCGGCGCATGCCTGGCACGCCTCGGCGCACGCCAGCATCTGGCTATCGCGGCCCATGCCGCGGCAGCTTTCGGCGCAGGCCTGGCACGCCTCGGCGCATACGCCGCACACCTGCGAGTGCAGCGGCGACATGCGCAGCATAAACGCCGCGCTCGTGGCGCAGATCTGCGCGCAATCTTGCAGCGTGCGAATATGCACCGGCGCGGCGTGCTGGCCCCCCAGGCTCAGGCAGTGCTGGATCGTGCGCTCGCACATTTGAAAGCAGTTCAGGCAGTTGCCGATGCACTCGCGCATCACGTCGCCGATCCGCTCGCGGGCTTGGCTCGTCATGGCTGTCTCCTCTCTCCGCTATGCCGCACGCCATCGCGCGGCCAGATAGCCTAGCAGAGCAGCAGGTTCCATGCCGGCATCGCACCAACTTCGTTTGATCTCGTTCTTTCGAAGCTACCTAGGGGTGCGCGAGGGGCATAGCCCCTCGCGCACCCCTTTCAGGTAGCTTCATCAAAAAGAAGCAATTTCGAGGGGCGGCTTTGCCGCCCCTGAGCCCCCACCATAAAGCGTGTGATCAGCCGAGTTTGGCATCAGCCGCCGAGCAGCGCGCGCCAATCGATCGCCGTGGCAGTGGAGTGCAGCCGGTGGTCGTCGTCCACGGTGTGAAACTCAAGGTGGCGAAACGCCCGCTCGGCGGCGGCGCGCACCGGCGCGAGCGGCACCACGCTGTCGCGCAGGCCGTGGAACACCGCCGTCGGCACGTCGATAGGCGCATCCGGCGCGAACTCAGCCAGGTGGATCGCCGGCGCCAGCAGCACCAGCCGGCGCACCCGCGCGGGGTGGGCGCACGCCCACAGCGCGGCCATCAGCCCGCCCATGCTCGAGCCAACGATCGCCCACGCCTGGCCGGCCGCCAGGATCGGCTCGAGGCGCGCCATACGCTCGGCCAGCGTGCCGCTGAAATCGGGCACCAGCGCGCCGGGGAACGCCGCGCGCAGCAGCGTGGCCTTGTAGGTGCGGCTGCTGCTCTCTTGCCCGTGGATAAAGATCACATCGCTCATACAAATATCTCTTCGACGCAGCGGCCCTCCCACTCGGGGTGCGGCGCAATCCCCAGCAGCCGCGCGATCGTCGGCGCGGTGTCGAGCAGGCTGACGGGCGCGGCGATGGTGTGGCCGGCGCGGATGCCGGGGCCGGCCACCAGCCAGGGGATGGTCATATCTTCGGGCGCGGCGGTGCCGTGGGTGCGCTCGTGCCCGCCGTGATCGCTCTGCAGCACATAGACCGTATCGGCGGGCAGCGCCGCCTCGACAACCCCCAGCGCGCGGTCGGCTGCGGCGATCTGGGCGATGTAGCCTTCCGACATCCAGCCATAGTAGTGGCCGGCGGTGTCGACGGTGCCAAGGTAGACGAAGGCGAAATCGTAGCCGCCGCCGGGCAGCGCGCGCGCCGCCTCGGCCGCGATAATATCGTCGCCGTCGGCCTGGTAGGCCGTGCTGCGGAACAGCGCGAGGTCGAGGCTGCCGGGCCGCCCGAGGTCGCGCAGCTCTTCCCAGTTGTACGCAAACGCGCTGCGCTTGCCGGCGGCCTTGGCCAGATCGAACAGGCCGGGCAGCGGCCGGGCCATAGGCGACCAGACATTGCTGCTGATGCCGTGGCGCTGGGGCGGCACGCTGTGGAAGATCGACGTGTGGCAGGGCAGCGTCATCGAGGGCATCACGCTGGTGGCGCGCATGGTCGCGGCGCCGCGCGCAATCAGCCGCTTGAGGTTCGGGCAGTCGGCCGGCGCAATCGCGTCGGGACGCAGGCCGTCGATCAGAATAAACACCACCATTCGCTTCCTCGCGTCTTTCTGCTATGGCTCAGGCGAGCACGCCGATTGTATCATACCAAGCTGGCGCCGGCATACGCGGCAAGCTCGCTGCGAAACGCGCGCATGCTGGTGTAGCGCTGGCTGGCGGCCCCGCTGGCGCGCCGGATGATCGCCGCCAGCGCGGGCGTTGGCTCGGCCACCAGCGCCGCCAGCGTGCGGCCAAGCGCGTAGATATCGTTGGCCGCGAGCACCTGGCATAGCCGCTGCTCGCGGCTGGCGAAGCCGCTGGTGTAGGCCAGAAAGCGGCTGCGCTCGCCGTAGGGCCGGATGCGTGCGGCCGAGCCCCAGTCGATCAGCACGGCCGCGCCGGCTGGCGGCTGCACGATGTTCTGAGGCTTGACATCGTGGTGGACATAGCCGCACAGGTGCAGCAGCTCCAGCGTCGCGGCCACCGCAGCGATCGCCGCCACCGCCGCCGTGGGCGGAAGCCGGCCGGCGCGATACAGCGTGTCGAGGGTGCTGCCGGCGACACGGCTCATCACCAGGAACGGCTGGCCACCGTGGTGAAATGTATCGAGCAGGCGCGGCGCGGCGACGCCATAGCGCTCGAGCCGCCGCAGCATCAGCGCCTCGTACGCCAGCACATAGCAGCGCTGGCGATGCTCGATCGGATCGTGGCAGGCGGCCAGCGCCGCCTTGATCACCACCGGCGCACCGCTGGCGCGATCGATCCCCGCCGACACAATATTCAGATCGGTGATCGCTAGCGTACGCAGCACGCAGTAGCGCTCGCGCAGCGCGGCCGCGCCGCAATTGGCAGCTGACGTTGTCATGGCGGAGCCTCCTGGCTACATGGCATACCATTCGCGCAGATGGTGGATGTTGGCGAGCTGCCGCAGCTCAACGCGCTGCGCGCCGCTGATCAACACCACATCGCCTACGTCGAGCAGCCGGCCCAGCGCGCTCTGCCGCACCTGCACCACCGTGCGCTGGCGCAGCATCATGGTCTCGCGCGCGCCTACCGCGCCATAGCGGCAGATCAGGCTGTCGGCGCGCAGCTCGAGCGCGTCGGTGCGGAAGCGCAGCAGTGTGTGCAGCGCGACGCCGCCAAGCGCCGCGAGCGCCACCAGCGGCAGCAGACTGTCGAACAGGCCCACCAGGGCGACGCAGCCGATCATCGGCGCCAGCAGCAGCGCCAGCGCCAGCAGCAGCAGCGGCCGGTAGCGCCGCAGAATAATCGGCGGGCAGTGCGGCGATCGGTTCGGCATGGCGTTCCTCCTTTCCGAGCGGGCAACGGCGGTTTGGCTAGCTATATAATAATTTGTTCATCCTGGATGGTGGTATCGCAGACGAATGAACTCTTTGTTCTGAATATCAGCTGATTCAGGCTGAAAGATAGAGCACCACGTACTATGCTGCCGCAGGCTCAATCTCGTACCGCGAGGAAGCCGAGTCACACCAAGCGTGTAACTCCCACGTATGGTGTATTTGCACTGCGTGGCTTCACCCGCAGTGCCAGCCTAAGGGCTCGGGGGCGGCGAAGCGCCCCGGGCTCCTGCCGCTCTTGGCGCTTTGCGCCAAAATCGCAACATGGCCCTACTGCATATCGGCATGGTCGGTGTGCAGCAAGCGGTAGCCTCCGCCGGCCCTGTCATTCACCAAATAGCGAAACGGTGTCTTGTCGCCTAAAGCGTTATGTATAGCTCGGATATGCTGGTGCAGGCTGGCGGCCTTCTGCTCGAGCGCAAGTTTCTGGTGTGGCTCGGTTTCGCTTGGATCTTCACGCCACAACGACTGCAGCTCTTCATTCGAGCAAAGTTTCCCAGCCTGAGAGTACAGGTATTTCACGATCTTCAGCGGAATGTTGCTGAGCGCCAAAGGAGCGCCGCGCAGCCAAAAGCGGCTGCCGTCGAACATGAGCAGGCTGGCCTTCTGCTCGACGAAACGCGCGAACAGCGGGCTGAAGACCCGGCCCTCGACGAGCAGCGCCCGGTCGCGCAGCCGCCGCACAGCCGCCGGGTCGCTCGGCTCAATGCCATTGTCTGCACGCCCGTGCCCATTGCTCGCAGCCGGCAGCACCAGAGCAATCAGCGCCAGGCGCTCGCGCGCGTCGAGAGCGTGCCACAGCTGGCCGAACTCTGTCTGCACCGCCGGCAGTTCGAGCGCCCAGCCGATCTCGGGCGATGACAGATCGAGCTGCGGCTGATCGTAGCGCGCGAGGCAGATCGCATTCAGCAGCACCGGGTGGCAGCCGCTGAGCGCGATCGCCGCCGCGCGCTCGGGCTCGGGCAGCTGCCACTCCAGCCGCTGCTCGACGCGCCGCAGCACCAGCTCGGCGTCGGCCTGATTATCGGGCGCCAGCCAGTAGGTGCGCAGGAACATCGCAGTAAACGCCGCGCGCTCGTCGGAGGCGCTCTGGCGAGCGGGCGGGGCATTCAGGCCGAGCACGAAACCCAGCCGGCTGGGGTAGTACTCGTACAGTGCGCGCAGGGCGCGAAACACGCGCGGCGCCAGCCGGGCGTACGGCTCGTCGAACGAGCTGAGGATGAAAGACAGCGCCAGGCGCTGATCGGCCAGCACCAGATCCACGGCGTGCTCGAGGTTGCGCAGGGCCAGCAAGCCATTGTTCGACAAGATCGCCTCGTGGCGCAGCGCCAGCAGGTCGGCGTGGTGCGCCTGGGCGGCGGGGTGGTAGCTCAGGCGCGTGAGCAGCAGCTCGTAAAAGTGCCGATCGTCGAGCTCATCGATGGGCTCATGTTGCATTCAGCATGTAGACCGTATCGGCGCGGCGCGGCAGGCCAGTGGTGCGCTGCACATGCGGCTGCATGCCGATATGCTGCAGCGCCGGCGCGCAATTGCATCGATAGCCCGGCCGGCCACGATCAGCGACTCGCCCAGCCCGATCGCGCGGCAGATATGCCGCAGCTCGTCTTCGCGGTAGCTCAGGATTTCGCCGACATCGATCTCAGGCCCAGCCCGGCAGCGGCCGAGCAGCGCCGCCAGCATCGAAGGCGGGCGCAGCACAGCGCGGCCACGGCAAGCGCGGCCGAGCGCGCGCCGCCGGCACAAGGCGGCTGTGTTTCGAGCAGGTGCAGCAGGCGGCGCACAGCCTCGAGCAGCACGGCCCAGCGCAGCTCGCGCGCCAGCGCCACGCCATCGCGCGCGCCGGGGCCGTCGCCAAGTTCCGGCCCAAGCGCGCGCCGGGCCAGCTGCTGCGCCAGGTGAAACAGCTGCCGGGCGCGCGGGTTGCGCAGCACCGGCTGCGGTGGGCGCGGCGCCTGCGCCAGCGAATCGGGCTCGATGAGCGCGCTCACCAGCTGGTAGATCAGCGGCAGCTCGCGGCGCTGCCCCAGCTCGGCCACAGCCAGCAGATCGACCAGCAGCGCCGCAAGGTCGTAGAGGTGGTGCTGGCACCCGGCCTGCCACATCTGGTCGATCCACGGCTGGCCTGCCGCGTCGATCAGAATATCGGCCAGGCGCAGCGCGCGGTGGCAGCGCGCCAGCACCTGGCCGCGCGGCGCGTCGTGCAGGCGCCGCGCGGCCAGCCAGGCCACCGGGTCGGGCAGCTCGAGCGCCGCCGCCGGCTCGGCTGCGAAGCGCACCGGCATAGGCGCGGCGCCGTCGAGTAAATCGAGCAGATAGAGTTCGATCAGCGGCTCAAACGGCGGCGCGGCATCTTCTTCGCCGCGCGCCTGGTAGTGCTCAAGCAGATCGAGCACCGCGTCGAGCGCCGCCAGGATGCGCGTACCGTCGAGCGCGGCGCCGCCGGGAGGCTGGTTGAGCAGCCCGAGCAGGCTGCGGGTATCGGCGGGCGGCGCGCTGGCGGCGCGGCCGGCCATATCGCCAGCGGCGGGGTGCCAGTGGAGCGTGCCGCTCTGCTCGCACAGGCACGAATACCTTACAGCGCGGGCGAGCAGGCCGCGCAGCTCGGCCGGCGGCGCATTCTTGTGCGCCAGGTCGAACGCGCCGCGCCGCGCGATCGCCTCGCGCGCGACATCGACAGTCGGGAAGGCCGTGCGCAAGATGCAGTTCGTGCCACTGCGCGCGCGGATCGCGCGGATCACATCCAGGCCGCCCTGTTCGTGCGGGTCGTAATTATCGCCGATCCGCAGGTCGATCAGCGCAACTGCGTAGTGCGAGCGCGCCAAGAGCGCCAGGGTATCGGCCAGCAGCGCCGGCCCCTGGCCAGCGGCGAGCACCGGCCGGTAGTTCCACGACACCAGATCCTGCCAGATCTGATCACGCATCTCGTCGTCGTTGTCGACGATCAGCACATCAGGCATCCAGGGAGTCTCAGCGGGCGAGTGAGTCTCCATGCGGGTGCTCCTTCCCTTCGGCTATAGTGCGCTCGGCAGCTCGATCGCAAACACTGCCCCGGCGGCCGACGGCAGCAGCTTGATCCGGCAGCCCAGGCCCTCGAGCATAATGCGCACAAACATGAGGCCCAGGCCGCCTGGCCGATTTTTCGTCGTGATCTGCCGCTGAAAGTCCAGTGCGAGGCGCACGTCGGCCGGAACACCCGGGCCGGATCTTTCCAGCCGGATTTCGACCGCTGCCGCCGCGGAAACAGGGTACGCACGGTGATCGTGCCGCCGTGCGGGCGCTTGGCCTCGCGCGCGTTGCGCGCAGTGCAGCAGCACGCGCCGCAGCACCATCGGGCTGGTGGCCACGGTGCGCTCGCCGGCCAGGCGCAGCCGCAGCTCGGCATCTTGGCCAAGCGGAATGCTCAGCAGCTGCGCGAGCCACCTCATTGATCGCCAGCGGCTGGGTGTCGATCTCGCCCGGCGGCGCGCGTGTCGGTGGGTGATCGCCAGGCGCCCGGCGTGCAGCGCCAAGTCGTCGAGGTACACCTGGGCCAGCTCCATAGCCCATGCCGCATCGAGCGCCGCTGCGGCGCCGCCGCCGGGTCGAGGCGCGCTGCCAGCGCTGCCAGGCGCGGGTCGCGGCCCTGGCCCAGCCGCCGCAGATCGCGGTAGGTGCAGCTTGGCAGGCGCTTCATTCGGTCGACTAGCGAGCGGATATGGCTAAGCTCGCTATTCACATCGTGGGCGATCTCGGCAGCCCAGGCGATCCGCGCGGCGGCCATGGTGAGGAAGCGCAGCCGTGAATCTTGCTCGACGCGCTCGATCGCCGCCTCGGCCTGGCGCGCAAACAGGCTGATCAGGTTGCTCTGCGCGCCGGTGAGCGTGCGAGCGGCGCTGGCGTTGTCAAGCGTCAGCAGGCCCCAGACACGCTCCCGGACAATCAGCGGCAGTTCGACCCACTCGCCCACCGGCGGGCGAAAGCCGCGCTCAAGAAACAGCGCGTCGAGCTGGCTCTGCGCTCGGCCTGGCCCTGGAATACGCGCGGTCTGCGCTGCTCGATCGCCGCACGCTGAGGGCTCGCCCGCAAGCGGCAGGGTGACGCGCTCGAACGGTGCCAGCTCGGGGCTGCCGCGCTGGCTCACCCCAACAATCGCCTCGCCGTCGTCGCTCAGGCGCCACAGGCGCGCGCTCGAACTCGAGCCGGCTCGCTGCCGGCAACAATTTGCTCGGCCACTTTTTCAAGCGTGTCGGCCGGCTGCAGCTTATGCTCGGCCAGGTCCTTGAGCCAGGCGCTTCGGAGCGCTGGCGCTCCTCTTCTTCATACAGCCGGGCGCGCTCAAGCGCGGCCTCGGCCTGGCGGCCAAACAGCCCTATCAGGCCGCGCTGGGCGCTGATGAGCGACTGGTCTTCTGGTCGCGGTCGAGGAACAACACGCCGCGCCAGGTGCTGGCCGGCGCCAGTGCGTACCGACCCATTCGCCTACGGCCGGGCGCGCCTGCTCGTCGAGCACGCCAGCGCCGAGCTGGGTGCCGTCGAAAAACTCGATGCCGTCGCCGCTCGTGAGTACCTTCTGGATATACGGCGAGTGGCTGCGGCTGGTGGTTCGCGTCTCGAAGTCTTCGAGCAGCGCGCTGCCCCACTGCGCCACCCCGCGTACCGTCTGGCCGTCGTCGCTGAGCTGCCACAGCCGCGCGCGCATAAAGCCCAGCCGCTGCACGCCGCGCACAACGACATCGGCCACCTCGTGGAGCTGCCGGGCGCGCTGCAGCTCGCGGCCAACATCGTGCAGCTCTTTCAGCCAGGCGCTCTCAAAGCGCTGGCGCTGCTCTTCTTCGTACAGCCGGGCGCGCTCGATCGCCGCCTCGGCCTGCTGGCGCAACCAGCCGAGCAGGTTGCGCTGGGCCTCGCTGATCGGCCGGCGCAGCTGCCCGTGGTCGAGGAACAGCAGCCCCTGCCACTGCTGGCCAAGGCCGATGCGGATGCCGGCCCACTCGCCGAGCGGTGGGTGGAACTTATCGCTGCCATAGTGATCTTCGAGCACGCCAGTGCCATGCGACGCCCCCTGGAAGAACTCAATGCCGGCGCCAGCTAGCACCTTCTGCATATATGGCGAGCGGCCGGTGTCGGCCTGCATCTCGGCGAAATTGTCGAGGTCGGGGTCGCCCCACTGGGCCACACCGCTGGCGTGGCGCTTGTCGTCGCTGAGCTGCCACAGCCGCGCGCGTACAAACCCGAGATCCTGCGCGCCGCGCACCACGATCGCCGCGACGCTCTGCAGGCCGCGGGCGCGCTGCAGGCGGTTGGCCACGGCATTGAGCTTTTCGAACAGCTGGCGCTGCGCGCGCTCGAGCACGCCGTCTTCGTACAGCCGGGCGCGCTCGAGCGCGGCCTCGGCCTGGCGCGCGAACAGGTTCAGCAGCTGCTCCTGCTCGGCGCTGAGGCGCCGCGCGTCGTCGCCGTTGTCGAGCACCAGCACGCCACGCCACTGCGCGCTGCCCTCGACCTTGCCGATCCCCAGGCGCAGGCCCACCCAGCCGCCGCGCGGCGAGCGGTAGCCGTGCGCGGCATAGTGCTGCGAGAGGATGTCGGGGCCGTCGGCATGGCCATAGAATGTGACCGGCGCGGGGCTGGCGAGCATCTTGCGAATATAGAGCGAGTCCGAGCGGCGGATCACCAGGTTGGCGAAATCTTCAAGCCCCGCAGTGCCGATCTGGCACACGCCCTCGAGGGTCTGCGCGTCGGCGCGCAGGCGCCACAGCCGCGCGCGCGCGAAGCCTAGGCGCTGCGCGCCGTGCAGAATAGCCTCCTGCACGCTTTCTGGCTTGAGTGCCAGCTGCAGCTCGCTGGCCACTAGCGAAAGCTGCTCGAGCCAATCGCGCTCGGCCGCGCGCCGCACGCGCTCAAGGGCCGCAGCGGCCTGGCGCCCGAACAGCTCGATCAGGTCGAGCCGGTCGCGCTGCTCGGGCGGGAACGGCTGCTCGCCATAGTCGAGCACCAGCAGGCCAAAGCAGCGGTCGTTGTTCCACAGCGGCACGCCAATGCGCTCATCGGCGGGGGGCGCGAAGCCGCGCGCGGCCAGCTGCCGGTCGATCAGCACCGGCAGGTCGCCGCGCCACGGGAAGATTTTCGGCCGGTCGCCGACCAATATCTCGCGCGCGTAGTCGGCCTGGCCGATCGAGAGCGTGGCGCCTACCAGGTCGGCCACGTGGTCGGCGCCGGTCTGGCAGATGCACTCGATCGTGCTCCCGTCGGCGCTCAGCTGCCACAGCCGCGCGCGCACAAAGCCCAGGCTTAGGCCGCCCTGCACAATCGCGCGCGCCGCCTCGGGCAGCGTCGAGGCCTGCTGGGTGCGCTCGGCGATCGCCGAGAGCGTCGCCAGCCACTTGCGCTCGACCTGCTGGCGCCGGTCGGCCTCGTAGAGCTGCGCGCGCTCGAGCACCGCCGCGCCCTGGCGGCCAAACAGCTGCAGCAGGTCGCGCTGGCCGGGGTAGAGCACGCGCGGCCGGTGGATGTTGTCGAGCGTCAAAATGCCAAACATGCGGTCATTTGTCCACAATGGCAGGCTGACCCAGTCGCCCACCGGGGCGGCGAAGCCGGGGTAGGTGCGCACCAGGTAGGTGTCGCCCTCTTCGATCCCGCGAAAGAAGCGCGGCTCGCGCGCGCCGTCCATATGCTGGCTGAAATGCGACTGTGTATACTCAACGTGCAACGACTGAAAATTCGGAAGCGAATCGTTGCCCGATTCGCTCAATCCGTCGATATACTGGCCGTCGGCGCTGAGCAGCCACAGCCGCACCCGGTCGAAGTCGAGCCGGCGCCCGCCCTGCGCGAGCAGCTCGGCGGCCTCGCGCAGCGTCTGCACGTGCTGGGCCGCGGCGATGGTGTCAGAGATGATCGAGAACCAGGTGCGCTCGTAGGCCTTGCGCGCGCGGTCGAGCGCGGCGGCGGCCTGCTGGCCGAACAGCGCCAGCAGCTTCTGCTGATCGCGGTCGAGCACGCGCGGCGCGGCGGCGTTGTCGAGCATCAGTACGCCTACCAGCTGCTGGTTGCTGAGCAGCGGAATGCCGACCCAGTCGCCAGCCGGCGGCTGGTAGCCCTGCTGGCGAAACGTGCGCGAGAGGTAGCCCGGGCCGTGCTCTTCGCCACGAAAGAACACCGGCTGCTTGGCCACGATCACGCGCTCGATATACTTCGAGGCACGGCGCGGGAAGCGTACCGCCTCGAACGCGTCGAGCCCCGCGCAGCCCGCCTGGGCCACGGCGATCAGCAGCTCGTGGTCTTCGCTCAGCAGCCACAGCCGCACGCGCTCGAAGCCCAGGCGGCGGCCGCCGGCGATAATGATCGCCGTGGTTTCGTCGAACGAGGTGGTGCGCTGCTCGTCGGCGCCAATGTGGATCAGCTCCTCGAGCCAGTCGCGCTCCTGCTCGCGGCGGCGCAGCTCCTCGGCCAGGCTGGTGTGCTCGATCGCGGCGGCGATCTGCTGGCCAAACAGGCTCAGTACCAGGCGGCGCTCGGGCGTGATCGCGCCGGGCTGGTCGGCATTGTCGAGCGTGAGCATGCCCCAGCAGTGCGCGCCGGCCCACAGCGGCATGTGTACCCACTGGCCGATCGGCGCGGCAAACTTCTCTGGCCCAAGGTAGCGCGGCAGCATCCAGGCGCCAAGCTGCTCGCCGTCGAAGTACTGGGGCTCGCGCGCTTGCAGCACCTGCTGCGAGTAGGGCGACTCGTGCAGGGCGATGCTCAGCCCGCGAAATTCGCCGCCGGCCGGGTCGCCGGCCTGGCTCATGCCGATCAGCGAAACGCCGTCGGGCGTCAGCCGCCACAGCCGGGCGCGCGCGAACCCCAGCGCGATACCGCTGCGCACGACGCAATCGGCGAGCTGGTCGATCGACTCAGCCCGGCGCACGTCGGCGCTAATACCGTTGAGCAGGCGCAGCCAGCCGCCCTCCGACGCGATCTGATTGAGCATGTGCTTCCTCCAAGCGCTTGGATCGACACGTGGATAGCTGCGTAGTCTAGCCGAAACTGGCGCGGCGCACTAGCCCCTGCCGCTGACTCGCGGCTGAAAATGGCTGAGATGCGCTGAGGCCGCGCCAAAATCTGCTACCATACGCGCGCGGCCGCCGTGGCGAGCAACTTGCAGGAAAAAGCCAGGCCCGCCGATTGGATCAGAGGAGCAGCCATGACCACGCCGATTCCCGCAGACTGGCAGCCGATCCTGGAGGAGCAAACATCGCAGCCATACTACGCGCGGCTCCAGGAGTTTGTGGCGCGCGAGCGCGCCGAGCATACGGTGTACCCGCCCGCGCCCGAGGTCTACCAGGCGCTTGAGCTCACACCCTTCGCGCGCGCGCGCGTGCTGCTGCTGGGGCAGGATCCCTACCCCGGCGCCGGACAGGCGCACGGGCTGTGCTTCTCGGTGCGCCCCGGCGTGCCGCAGCCGCGCTCGCTGCGCAATATCTTCACCGAGCTGCACAACGACGTGGGCGCGCCGGCGCCAAACCACGGCTACCTGGCGCACTGGGCCGAGCAGGGCATCCTGATGCTGAACGCGGTGCTGACGGTGCGGGCCGGCCAGCCGAACTCGCACAAGCGCCAGGGCTGGGAAACCTTCACCGACGCGATCATCGCCGCGCTGAGCGCCCGCGCTACGCCGGTGGTGTTCGTGCTCTGGGGTGGCTATGCCCAGAACTACGCGTAAAGTCTATTTTACCTTTCGCGTTTACCTCACTGCCGCTTAGTAGCACAATGACATTAAAGGGAACATCTATGAGCAAGCAAGAAGAACTCGACGCGCTAGCCAAAGAGGTCGAAGCGTGTGAGGAGTGCAAGAAGGATAAGATTGGGGGCGCTGTCTTTGGCGAGGGTAACCCTGATGCTATCGTAGCATTTATCGGTGAAGCACCAGGGAAGCAAGAAGCGAAAGTTGGTCGCCCTTTCATCGGTCCATCTGGGAAGCTGCTACGCAAAACAATCCGAGACGTGCTAGGACTTGATGATATGAAAGACGTTTATATTACAAGCCCTGTGAAGTATCTTCCAGAACGCGGCACACCAAGCAAGAAGGATATCGACCACGCAAGGACGCATTTTGATAGGCAGCTTGCTATTGTTAATCCCAAAATCGTTGTCCTGATGGGAGCGGTCGCAGCTCAGGCCGTGCTCAACGAGAAGGTCGCTGTCACATCTGTGCATGGCACTGTGCTTGAGCGCGATGGACGGAAGTATTTCATTACTGTTCATCCAGCCGCAGGATTGCGCTACCCACCGATGCAGGAGACATTTCAAGAGGACTTTCAGAAACTGAAAGAAGTGCTAGCTGAAATATAGCTAGCACAAATCCCAATAAACTCTACTTTACTTTCTGCGTAAAGAAAAAGATAACCCGCTTTGGCGGGCTATCCTTCTTATCCCCTCTTACAGCTGTATATCTTCAGGCGGGTCGATTGGTATTTCCTGCTGCGCGTCGGTAATACCCCGCTTCTTACGTCGATCGATTTGAGCAAAGTATTCCTCTTTGGGGAGGCCGTTTTGTATCTTGTCTATCTGCCCCAAAAAGTACTCTTTGTTCGCATCTTGATCGACCTTCAGGCGTTGCAAAACCTCCTCGTAATCAACCCCCATATAGAAACATAGCTCAGGCCCAAGCATAACCTCATTCTCATGGAAATAGCCTTTGAAGCCTTCAAGCATTTGCTTCTTCGACGTGGCAGAGAAGGAGGCAATATAGGTTCGTCCAGTGTAACCAGTCCGGCCAGTAAGAAACTCGCAGATTGTTTGCAGTTTGCTGTGGGCAGCCTCGGATTTCTGCGTATCAAAGTCGTGACCAAGCTTCAACTCAACAACATAGAATTCTTGATCTTGGTGGAAAAAGATTGCAAAGTCACAGACGATAGCCCTTGCCCGGCCGACAGGTGGCTTTGTAGGCTTGAAAATAACGTGCTTTGGGATAAGCGGATCAACCTCGCCACGAGCAATTGTTTGTGCAATGCTTTGAACAGTGGCAATGCTAGATTGCGGGACAAGTGAGGAAATAACACGCTCTAACTCAGTGCCAAACCGAATCGCCGCTGCGTGAGTTTGACTGATTAAATGCCCAAGTCTTTCGTCGTCAAAAATGTCACGATAAGAACCGCTGCGGTTGCCGTTCATGTCGGAGATCTTGGGCATATTGCCGTCCTTGTGTATGCGCGGCCGGCGCGGTTGGAAAAAATGTTAGGGGATTCATGCCATGATTCAAGGGAAATGTCAAGGAATTCAATGTAACAATCCTCTTAAGAAACATACGTTCGGTTAAAAACGGTTGCCACTTGCAAAAAGGAAGATTTTTCTATACACTCGGATTGTTGACTATGACTGCCACTAACCCGATAAATGATGTAACGCTCTGGCGATAACGCCAGAGCTTTTTTGTTGCCAATTATGGACAGTAATCCAATTGTAGGATACGAAAAAGTAAAAGTTATTGAGACACCACTGAGCGCCTTTGATACCGACTTTGACTTCGATGACAATGGTGACTCTTCGAACCGATCAGCTGGCTTATCACTCGGCGACAATGGTTTTGCGTCGGACAACAACTATGGCAACCGCGACAAAGAATTGATGTTGGCTGCACTCACCGCAAGACAGCGCCAAGTGACACAGCTCCTCACCGAGGGATACAGCCGGATAGAAATTGGCGAAGAACTCGGCGTCTGCACCCAAGCAGTTCATCAGATAATTCTGCGGATCAGAAAACGACTGGAGTTGAAAGCCGGCATCAGTACCAAGGGCTGGCGAGTGCGTCACGGCAGGTATTAACTATGCGAGTCAGCAAAGCGGTCAAAAATCTGGTCTATCTTTTCATTCTGATAAATCCAGGGACTGACGCTAAGAAACTCCACGAGATTTGGAAACAAGACAAAGTGCTCGCAGAGTATGACCGGCCAACACTTGAGACTTTGCAATTGTGGTGTGCTGATGTCCAGGCAAATTCGACGAGCAAAAAAGCTGTCGCAAATTGACTATGTCGTATTACGGAAAAGCGGTTGCATGTACTAATCATCCGGGAAAACCGGCGAGCAAGATTTGCAGCAGATGCAAGCGCGGGTACTGTAAACATTGCAGACTCCGCGAAGATGGCAAGGGGTATCGATGCAATAGGTGTGATTATTTGTAGGTGGTGATTATGAGATGAATCCTGTAGGAGCAACAAGAGAATTTACTATCAATGACATTCCGATGCCGCGACGAGTGCGACTAACTCACCCGCGACCGGTGGCGAAGATTGTATGCTGGCACTGTCAAGGACAGTGGAGAAATCGACCACTTCGCAATGTCAGAAATGCGGCGGGAAAGAAGACAAAAGACTATATCTGTGATATCTGTTTAGCGATTGGTTTTTATAAACCAGCAATTGGTAATCAGTCAGATATAGAGTTTAAGTATGCGGCGTAATTAGCAGATGAATTGCTCGACTGCCTATGTCATTTTAGATGTGAAAATGGTAGAATAATTTCACATCTCTTATGAAGGCAGGAACAAAAGAGTATGAGAGAGTTCACTCTTGGATAAAACAACAGTATGGTGATGCGGCGTATTGTATTGTCAACAAAGAACACAAGGCATCGAACTATCACTGGGCTAATATTAGCCGAGAATATAAATATGAAATCAGTGATTGGATAGAATTATGTCCGGGATGTCACAGTAACTTTGATAAGTTCAATATGACGTTAACGGAACTGCTCTATAGAGATAGAAACAGGCTAACTTTTCAGGAGAGAATGGAGAGGGGAGAAGTAGATTTCACAGTAAATAGTACCAAAAATTTGACAGGCAAAAATTCCAGAAATAAATTAAAAAGAATTATGTTAGGACTACAAAACACTCCCATATTACCACCACATCCTCAAACGAGAAAGAAGACCTGGTATTCCCGAAAAGAGAAACAAGAGCTAATAGAAAAACGAAAGTTATTTATAGACAATAAATTAGAGGGTGTGGAGGACTTTTAGCACACGACTTTAGTGACTGCTAATCGTGAAAATCTGGGGTTTCTGAATTTTCACAGGGAGCTAAACTACTCCCCAATGGGGTCTCCCCCGCCGGGGGAGTGGTAGGTTGGCTGAGGCTAAGGCCATCAATAGCTGAGGCTATAGAATTTTTTTGAGAGGGGTCGATGCTAAAGCGGGGGAGTGCTCATCAATAACAACATTATGGTATTACAAACAACAGAAATTCCGGGAAGAAGATTGAAGATTTTGCGAGTTGCAAATCCGATTTTTGTTTCGCTATTTATGCAAGGAACAGCGCAGCAATACAAAGTTGTTAGTGGTGGTTTGCCAGCTGATGCAAAGATTGTGAACATGAAGTTTGGGATGGGCGACTACTTTGACGTGCTGATAGAGAGTGAGCAATTTGAGCCAGTTCCTTTAGGGCAAGAGATACCGGAAATGGAGCCGCCAGTTATAACAAGAATATGACATTTATTTGGTTAATTGTTTGGCTGTTGCAACACACGCCACAAGTCCTGATTGGAAGTAGCTGGAACGCTTGGGGAATTGCATTAGTAGTTTGTGTCGTTATCGACTTAATATAAACATATGGAACTAATCATTGTTATTATCGGTATTGGGCTGTCACTTATCTTGAACATTGTGGCGATTGCGAGAATAGAGCGTCGCATCGAAAAGCAGAGACAGAGACTGAGTGATAACATTTCGGAGAGCATCGCCTCATCAGTAGAAACCTTGTCCGATCAGATCTACAGCGGCAATATAAAGTCTCTTAAGGGTCTATTGAAAGTCAACAGGCAGTTGGGCAAGAACCGTGTTGATATAATGAACGAGGTGTTTGCTGTTCAGGCAATGGTGAGAGATGGGAAGAAACGGAGGGAGATGAAATGAAAAAGACAAAAGTTAAAGTTGTTGTCGGTCAAAAACCATGGGACAGTCATGTATACATCAACGATGCAGAAGTACCAGTGCTTGCTGTCGATGTTCGTATTAGACCCGATGAGCTAACGACTGCAAGGATAGAGCTTATTGCTGATGAGGTTATCTTACAGGGAGAGTTTTTAGAAAGGAGCAAAAAGAGAAGTCCAAGACCTGTCCCGCCAACTCCGCAACCACCCAGACCAGTTGATAGGCCCGGTATTCTATCTCGGTTGGTTCGTAAGCAAAAGTAAATATGAAAAAGACAAAGGAAAAACCAGAAGCAAAGTTAACCCTTAAGCAGAAACTGTTCTGCGATTGGTATTTGAAATTGGCGAATGGGACACAGGCGGCAATTAAGGCGGGATACAGTGAACATACGGCGCAGTCGATAGCCACGGAAAACCTTACAAAACCTTTGATACAAGCCTATATTAATGAGCGCAAGAAACACATGGAGGAAATTCTCGGTTTTAACAAGTTCACATTGGTAGAGGATCTCCATACGATTAAGCGGATGAGCATGAAAGCGCAGCCAGTGATGCGTTACAACCCCAAGACCAGAGAAATGGAACAGGTCTTCGATGAGGTTGTAGGCGAAGACGGAAAAGTGCAGGTGACCGGCGTCTGGCAGTACGACAGCAACGGCGCGAACCGAGCAATCGAGAATATCAGCAAGATGATGGGCTACAATGAGCCGGATAAGGTCGAGGATGTCACCCCACTGGAGAGAAAGGCTCCGACTACTGTGGTGGTGAACAAGACCTATGCTGATAAAGAATCCGATAAACCTACTACCTAAGCAGACGACCGCATGGGATTACCTTGAAAATCCTCAGTCTCTCGTTGATGAACTTGGCTATGGTGGCGGTGCCGGTGGCGGCAAAACTAATCTTGGCTGCAAACTCGCTATCTTCATCTCTGACGTTTTTCCTGGTAGCCGCGGTGCCATTGGCCGCTTCGAGCTGAAGAACCTCAAGCGCACGACGCTCGCCAGTTTCTTTGAAGTCGCTGGCGAACTGGGCCTAAAACAAAAAGAGCGAGTTAAGAAGCCTTGGGATTATGATTATAACCAGCAGGACGGCATCATACGCTTCAAAAACGGCTCAGAGATCCTTATCCTCGATACTGCCCCTTCACCGAAAGACCCGCTTTATACCCGCTTTGGCGGTCTGGAACTGTCCTGGTGCTGGATAGACGAGTCGAATGAGACACCGCACAAGGCCATAGAAATCCTTAGCACCCGTGTTGGTCGGCGCAACAAGAATAAGGTCTGGGAAGAGAACCTCAAGCAGTTCTTTGGCCGGCACGACGAGAAAGACGGCTGGATACTCAAGCCGATCTTCCTAGAGACCTTCAACCCAGAGAAGGGACACATCTACACTCGATTCTGGAAACCCTTCAGAGACGGTGTACTGCCCGCTACCCGCCAGTTTGTCCGCGCCCTGGCATCTGATAACCCCTTCCTGCCCAAAGCCTATATTGACCGTATCCTCCGCTCAAGTAAGGTAACCATCGAGCGCTTGCTCTACGGCAACTTTGATTATGATGACGACCCGACCAAGATATTCAACTATGACAAGCTCACCGACCTCTTCTCAAATGTCCATGTGACCGGAACGACCCGCTACCTCTCAGGCGACATCGCAGGCAAGGGCAAAGACAAGACGGTGCTCTATGTCTGGGAAGGGCTGAAGGTCATCCATATCTACAAGGAGGACATCACCGATCAGGATAAACTGTACGACAAAATTATCGAGCTGAAGCAGCAGTTCAACATTCCGACGAGCAACATCATTCTGGACTATGACGGCATCGGTGTGGGCATCGTTGACCGGCTGAAGTGCAAGGGCTTCCAGGCGGGTGCATCGGCTTTCACGACCCAGGAGGAGCAACAGCAAGGTCTCAAGGCCAATTACAGGAACCTTCGCTCACAGTGCTGGTTCAAGCTGGCCGAGCTAGTGAATGATGCCCTGCTCTATGTTCAGTGTGAAGACGAGCCCATGAGGGAGATGATTATCGAGGAGCTTGATGTTATCAAGGAAATCAATGATGGGAGCGATCAGAAGCGGCAGATTATTCCTAAGGGCGGCGTGGGCAAGGAGGATGAGAATAAGGAAACAATCCGCAATCTGCTTGGCCGATCCCCAGACTTTGGAGACGGACTTATGATGAGGATGTACTTTGAGGTAGCAAAGGTGCCTGAGCCTGGGATAAGACTGCTATAATAACCCATGAAGTGAAGTGCCAGAGCCGAACGGCTGACCTGTAACTTTCACTAAATGAACCTCGTATATACGTCGTGGTCCAAAGCAGATAATATGGGGTAATTCCATGGCAAACTTTGAAGACCTGCTGCTAGCCGAATTCGCTGAGCAACATGCTAACATGAGACAAGCTGAAACATCCATGTTGCAGATAGTTCAGTTCTTTCTGTCTATTGAGGGCGTAGCGCTGACTGGCATTTTTGGCCTAATGGCGCTTAGTAATGCCATTCAGCAGGTACTGCATTTGCTATTCATTATTTTTTGGTTCTTGTTCGTGTTTGGCCATTTCACCTTTATTACTACTATTTATGCGACGATTAATACGCTCGTTATTGATTTCCAAAACAAGCTAACACGCTTATATTTCTCAAAACTTTCACCAGATAACCAAAAGTATATTTTCTTCTCCGTTCATACTGAGGACGACGGGGTAGTCCATGTGGGCGATTGGGAGAAGATGACGGATAATCGAAGTGCAACCACGCGGTTTGTCGGAAATATTAACAGCATCAACTTAACAGCGGCGATTGTTTTTACCGCCTATTCGTTATTCGAAAATATATATCCGAGTGTTATTAACATTGGCATTATCCAACCCTATATTGTTCCTGGCCTAGTAATTGTCTTTATGATCTACTTACTCGTGAACTTACTCTATCAAACCGTAGTCTACAAGAGGATAATGAGAAAAGCAGAGGCCAATAACAAGAAGCAAAGAAAGGACACAATAGAACAGATCAAAGAAACACTAAAAACCACCGAAACGACCCGCGTTGTTGATCAGCGGCCCATCGTTATAAGCGGGCCAAGAAAGTAACTCCTAATGTTGTCACTCACCAAAAAGGCGTTAGAGGAACTTGATAATCAACATGATTTTGAAAGGATGTGCGCCGACATCCTGCACGGCATAGGCTATGAAGACGTTGTTCTCATGGCACCACGCGGCGGCGCAGACGGAGGTAGGGATATAAGCTTTCGCTTTGACAATAACAAGCATGGCCTGGCCTGTGTGACTTTACGAGATAATATAGCTGCCAAGTTTAAGGAAGACTTCTATCAACGGAAACCTGGTAGTGATGACGACCAGCCCTATCTTATGATGCGAACACTTAGTGATGAGCTCGTAGGATTTAACAAGAACATTCCTGGGCGCAGAGGCAGAATAGAGTTCGAATATCAAATTCTATCGAGTACTACAAAAGAGATGAACATTGCCTTTTACATGATTCCTATTGAGCAAAGGTGGAATGAGAACTTTATCGAAAACCTTGAGATAAACGAAAATGAGCAACCTAGCTTACGACAGGCTTTTATTCCACCAACAAAGCATACCGCTGATAATCAATGGCATAAAGCTTCATTCTCGTTTGACTTTCGAGATTTACCAAGTCTACTCTATCTGACATTTGCGCCAAGAATCAATGAATGTCGAGAGGAAAAGGGGTCTGGCTGCGTTTATATATCAAAAGTTCAGATTTTCAGTTGAACTATACTGCTCATTTTGTATAACATCCGCTGCCTATCCCGCTACAATGGGATAGACTATGTCCCTACTCGGTAGACTTTTCGGCCAATCCCAGAAAAGCATCAACAGTTCCATATTCAGCTTCCTCAATCCTTCCGCTGGCAGCCAGTTTCGTGAGGGCGACTATCTCAGAGCCTACAAAGGCTGGGTCTATGCTTGTGTCAACGCCATCGCCGAGGCGTTCTCCGAAATAGAACTCACGCTTCAGCAAAAGGCCAAAGACGGCTGGCAGGATGTACCAGACCACCCCGCTCTCGACCTTCTCCACAAAGTCAACAATTTCCAATCGTTTCTCGACCTTACCTATGCTACCCAAGCATACCTAGAACTCGATGGTAACGCCTTCTGGTATCTGCCGAGGAACGGGAAGGGTGCGCCTGTTGAAATCTGGTACATGGACCCGACCAAGATGCAGATTGTGAAGTCTGAGCAAGACTTCATTGGCGGCTACATCTTCACAAACGAGAAGGGCGCAAAGATTCCCTTCGATACTGATGAGATTATCCATTTCAAGCGCTTCAACCCCTGGAACAAGTACCGTGGTATTGGAACTGTTCAGGCTGCTGCAATCTCAATTGACATTGACACCTATGCCTCAGAATGGCAGCGCAACTTCTTTGGCAATTCAGCCATGCCGGCCGGTATCCTCTCAAGTGATGGTTCACTTAGCCAAGACCAGTACGACCGCATAAAGGCCAATTGGGACGCCAAGTATCGAGGTGTCCAGAACGCCCACAAGATGGCAATCCTTGAAGGAGGATTGAAGTACACCTCGCTTACTCCAACTTCCCGCGAGATGCAGTTTATCGAAGGCCGCAAGGCAATCCGCGACGAAATCCTTGGTATCTTCCGCGTACATCCGATAATCGTCAGCGTGACTGACAATGTCAACCTGGCTAACGCCGAGGTCGGCGAGTATGTCTTTAGCAAGTTCACGGTCAAGCCCAAGATGCGAACGTTTGTGTCTACGCTCAATGAATTCTACCTACCCATCTTTGGCCTCGATAGCCAGAAATATCGCCTGCACTTCAAAGACCCGGTTCCAGAGAGTATCGAGCAAAAGCGGCTAGATATCGAGTCTGGTATCAAGAACTACTATCTGACACCTAATGAAGCACGCGCCCAGATCGGTCAGGAGCCGATCGATGGTGGAGATGAGTTGTATATCCCCTCCAACTACGTTCCCCTGTCACAGGCCACTACAGGGCCTCAAAACGATACTCCAGATGGCGGCCAGGACAACGCTGATAACGGCGGAAAAGGCAATGGCAAAAAGGCCCTCCGCGTAAAAAAAAACGATAGTGGCCGGCGCGTCGACACTCCGCTCAACCGAGAGTACATAGACGAAGAGATCGCCACCCAGCACGAGACCTATCTCAAGCTCAACGAGAAGCTTGAAAAGCAACTTCTCAAGAACCTCAAGAAAGCCAAATCGGCTGATAGCTATATCGAGAAGCTCGCTCGCCAGGTGAGCAAGGATGCCTCAGACGAGCTGGTACGGCTTATCTTTGAGGACTATGAGGATTGGATCGGCTTAGTCTACAACGCCACCAAGGACGGCCTTACGCGGGTTCTAGGACAGTCTGGGAAGGACACCCTGGCACTCCTTGAAGTGGATATGACGTTTGATCTGCAGCACCCTCGTGTTCTGGACTGGCTCAATGAGCACGCTCTGGAAGACTCGGACAGTTACACCGGGACCATCAAGGAAGACATCACCCTGAAGGTCATGGAGGGCGTCGAGCTGGGTCAGAGCAACGAGGATATAGCAGGGACAATCAAGCAGTTCTTTGATGACCAGAGCGACTACAGGGCCATGCGGATAGCGAGGACTGAGACGATCAATGCCTATGGGGCTGGGGCGCTGGAGGGATATAGGCAGTCTGGGGTAGTCAACGGGAAGTACTGGATGCCGGACTCAGAGGCATGTGATATTTGTGTGGAGAATGCTGACGCTGGCGTTATTGGAATCGATGAGAATTTCCCGAGTGGGGATGATGCTCCGAGTGCCCATCCTAATTGTGAGTGTAGTCTTGGAGCATCAGTCAAGAACGATTAAGTGCCAAAATCAAACACAACCATGCTCGCAATAATTAATTATCGTTATCATTTAAACACCAGTTTCCAAGTTAGACGCTCTAAGGTTTTAGGCGAAGACGCGCCTACAGAGTATCTAACAGATGGTATTGTCACATTAATATGATCTACGCCAAATGGCAAACGAGATTTAATTTCACATCTGCCATCTTTATAACTATAGGAGCGATCCAGTGATATAAGGCTTTCATCATGCGGCATTGTTATTGTTGAACCCGCCTCTATAGTATAATCCACCACTGGCATAGGCACGCCAAAGTAGACATTACTATCACATCCACCAAGCTTATATTCATCAAGCTCATTCAGGTAAGTTCGATAATTGTTTGGTATATTATCAATACCTGTCATACTTCTGGGATTTATCTGGACACGCATTGTCTCACCAGTGTTATTTCGTAGTGTTATCTTAAATTCAACTACCTGATTAGATTTGTCGCTCTCTCTCAAGAAATATGAGTTATCTACAATAATAGAAATAGCTCCATCTCCCAAATCTGTGCCCTCTGGATTCGGCTCTGGTGCTGGCGTAGGAGGAATCGGCGTAGGAGGGATTGGTGTTGGTGGTACGGGTGTGGGTGGAACTGCTGTAGCCGTGGGTATAGGCACTTCGGTCGGCTTTGGTGTTGGTGACGGTTCAGGTGTACTGGTTGGTGTTTGTGTTGGTTGCAAAGTTGGTTCAGTTGTAGGTGCTAGAGTTGGGAGCTGAGTAGGCGGCTCAAGAGTAACCATTGAGGTTGGTGAACTAGCTTCTGCAATACTCGTTGGAGTTGGAGCTTGTGGTAAATTAGCTAGATAATAGGATAGATAAACAGCGGGTATTGAGAAAATTACGAAAAGAATGAAGAATAGAATCAATTGGTT
>NZ_JAXLWP010000001.1:0-1704 GCF_046328425.1 Kouleothrix sp. | reverse complement strand
GTTTTCTTCAGTGCTGCACAGAGTGGAACACTGCACTAGCGCGCCGCCATCCGGCCCGCATGCGCGGCGCACGCGCGTGACGGCACCCTCGCTGACCCGTGCTGAACGACTGGCTGACCCACTTCGACCTGCTCGCGCTCAAACCGGTCGCGACCGCGCTGCTGCTGCCGCCGGTGCCGTGGCTGGCGCTGATGCTCGGCGGCGGCTGGGTCTTGCGCCGCCGGCCGGCCTGGCAGTGGAGCTGCCTGCTGCTCGGCGCCGCCGGCATCTGGCTGTGCAGCACCACCGGTGTCGGCCAGATGCTGCAGCGCCGGCTGACGGCGCCGCACCAGGCGCTGAGCGCGCAGGACATCCAGGCGCTGCGCCGCAGCGGGCCCGGCGCGATCGTCGTGCTCGGCTCGGGCCGCGAAGCCTACGCACCGGAATACGGCGGGCCGAACCCGGGCCCGATGGCCGCCGAGCGCTTGCGCTACGGGATCTGGCTCGGGCGCGAGACCGGCTGGCCGGTGGCCTACAGCGGCGGCATCGGCCACGCCGGCACCGACGGCCCGACCGAAGCCGACGCGGCGGCGCTGGCCGCGACGCGCGATTTCGGCCGGCCGCTGCGCTGGGCCGAGGGCGAATCGCGCGACACGCGCGAGAACGCCGAACGCAGCGTGGCGCTGCTGCAGGCGGCCGGCGTGAAGCGCATCGTGCTCGTGACCCACGGCTTCCACATGCGCCGCAGCCTGCGCGCCTTCGAGCAGGCGGTGCAGCGCCGCGGCGCCGGCATCGCGCTGGTGCCCGCGCCGATGGGGCTGGCCGACGACGACGTGCGCGGCGTGCTGCGCTGGCTGCCGAGCGCCGCCGGCATGCGCAAGACCAACCTGGCGCTGCACGAATACCTGGGGCTGCTGGCCGGCGCCTGATGCGGCGGCACGCGCCGGCGGCAGCACGAGTGCGACGCACCAGTGGGACGCACCAGCGGCACGCGCCGACAGGATCCACCGGGAAAGTTCACATTCGGGCGCGCCCAACCGGCACGACAGCCGCCCCAGAAATGCGAAACCCCTTCCGGCCTTGCGGCCGGAAGGGGCTGGCGGTGAGACCGCCGCCGGGGCTCCAGAGGAATCAGGTCCGGGGCCCCTTTAGGCGCAGGGACTGCGCCATCGGTGTTGCCTGCAAGCAGGCGCTGCCAATCTAAGCCAATCGGCGGCGGCAGGCAAGCCTTCGACCACCCCCCGAAGTCGGGTTCCGGCCGAGTCTTGATCCAGGGCAGACCCAAGGGGCAAGCGGCCCGGCGCAGGCCGGCCGCCCTCAGCCCGGCAGCAGCCGCTGCACCAGCGCATCGACGCGGTCGAGCACCGCGCGCTCCATCGCGATCGGCCGGCCCCATTCGCGCGCGGTCTCGCCCGGCCACTTGTTGGTGGCGTCGAAGCCGAGCTTGCCGCCCAGCCCGCTGACCGGCGACGCGAAGTCGAGGTAGTCGATCGGCGTGTGCGGCACCAGCACGGTGTCGCGCACCGGATCCATGCGCGTGGTGATCGCCCAGACCACCTCCTTCCAGTCGCGCACGTCCACGTCGTCGTCGGTGACGACCACGAACTTGGTGTACATGAACTGGCGCAGGAAGCTCCAGATGCCGAACATCACGCGCTTGGCGTGGCCGGCGTAGGCCTTGCGGATCGACACCACCGCCAGCCGGTAGCTGCAGCCTTCGGGCGG